>NZ_JBMQOC010000129.1:0-4860 GCF_053550995.1 Parapedobacter sp. | reverse complement strand
TGGTAGTACGACA
Source organism: Parapedobacter sp. (assembly GCF_053550995.1). Lineage (NCBI taxonomy): Bacteria > Pseudomonadati > Bacteroidota > Sphingobacteriia > Sphingobacteriales > Sphingobacteriaceae > Parapedobacter > Parapedobacter sp. Next base: position 4,847 of record NZ_JBMQOC010000129.1, on the reverse strand, counting down.
GATTTTGGTTCTGTTTGTCTAGGTTCGAATCCTGGTCGGGCAACAAAAAAAATTACGGATTGTCGGTTGGCAATCCGTAATTTTTTAATGTATATTTATCGCACGAATAACACAACACCCCAATCCATTGCTAACCCACAAAACAACGACAACACCATGCCACTGCAGTTCAATCCGGTTAAACTTTTTTCAGGCACCGGCACTACCGAATTAGCCAAAAAAATAGCAAGTGCTTTCGGAAAGGATCTCGGCGAAATGACGGTCTCATGCTTCAGCGACGGTGAGTTTCAGCCATTTTACAATGAATCCGTCCGCGGATGCGACGTCTTCCTCATCCAATCGACCAACCAGCCAAGTGACAATCTTTTCGAGCTACTGTTGATGATCGATGCCGCCAAACGTGCTTCGGCCCACTACATCACGGCGGTGGTCCCTTATTTTGGCTTCGCCCGCCAAGACCGCAAAGACAAACCGCGTGTGGCCATCGGTGCCAAAATGATTGCCAATCTCATCACCGCTGCCGGGGCACATCGGTTCATGACGATGGACCTCCATGCCGCACAGATCCAGGGCTTTTTTGATATCCCTGTGGACCACTTGGATGCGTCGGTGATTTTCGTACCACACATCAAGTCGCTCAACCTACCCAACCTCACCATCGCATCACCCGATATGGGCGGATCCTACCGAGCCCGCACATTTGCAAAATATTTCAATGCTGAAGTCGTAATCTGCGACAAACAACGCAAACGGGCTAACGAAATCGAGTCCATGTCCATCATCGGCGACGTGGCCGGCCAAGACATCGTATTGATAGACGACATCTGTGATACCGCACGTACCCTTTCCAAAGCGGCATCCTTAATCATGGAAAACGGGGCGTCCAGCGTGCGTGCCGTATGTACGCATCCGGTGTTATCGGGCGAAGCGTACGAGACCATCGAGAAGTCGAAATTGACTGAACTTATCGTTACCGACACCATTCCACTGAAGCGCCAAAGCGAAAAAATCAGGGTGCTATCCACCGCCGGCTTGTTCGCCAATGCCATTAAGAATGTCAACGAACACGGCTCCATCAGCGATTTGTTTAAAGTGGATTGACGAATCAACACATTCATTTCCAGAGATTAAACCATCATGGTTTTTCAGGGCGTTCAGGACCACACAGGGGATGTAAAAATCTGATAGCTTCATCACCGAATAAAAAAATTAGATAGATAAAAAACATTGCGTACCTTTGCGGCCTTAATTTTTACGAATAATTCAATCAAAAAATGAAGTCAATTGCTATTAGCGGTTCTCTGAGAGAGAACGTAGGGAAACGAGACGCGAAAGAACTACGCTACCAAGGTAAGGTACCGGCAGTACTTTACGGTGGCAAAGAACAATACCACTTTTCCGTGTCCGCAACTGATTTGAAGCCGGTTATCTACACACCGGATGTTCATTTCATCGATCTTGAGGTCGACGGCAAGAAGTTCCGGGCCATCCTCCAAGATGCACAATACCATCCGCTTACGGATCAAGTGCGCCATGTCGACTTCCTCGAGCTGAACGACGGCAAAGAGGTGTCACTGAACATCCCCATCAAACTCACGGGCACATCGCCTGGCGTAAAAGCTGGTGGTAAGTTGGTACAGAAGCTCCGTAGCCTTCGGGTCAAGGCGCTGCCCAATGACCTGCCACAGCATATCGAGGTGAGCCTTGAAGCCCTTGAAGTAGGCAGCTCGGTACGTGTTGACAATGTACAAATCGAAAATGGGAAAGTGCTTAATAACAGCGACGACACCATTGTTTCAGTCATCATGTCGCGGGCATTGCGCCAAGCGGAACAAGAAGCCGCTAAGGCCGAAGGAAAAAAATAAAATCGGCAAGCATAACCGATAACTGAAAAAGCATCAGCTGCCACGCTGATGCTTTTTTTGTATGTTTGCAACCCTATGGCAGCAAAAAAACAATTGATTGTTGGCCTCGGTAATATCGGCGGTGAATACGCCGATACCCGGCACAACATTGGTTTCATGGTTGCTGACGAGCTCGCAAGGCAAGCCGGCACCACCTTTTCCACCCTCCGGTACGCCCACTACACCGAATTCCGCCACCGTGGCAACAGTGTATACGTTATCAAGCCTACCACCTACATGAATTTAAGCGGCAAGGCTGTCAATTATTGGATGCACGAGTTGAAAATCCCCCTCCACGACGTGCTCGTCATCGTCGACGAAATCGCCCTGCCATTCGGCAAGATCCGCCTGCGTGCCAAGGGCAGCAGCGCAGGCCACAACGGGCTAAAAAGCATCGAGGCGCTCTGCGGTGGCCAGGGATATCCACGGCTCCGTTTCGGCATAGGCAATGATTTCCCGAAAGGCCGCCAAGTCGATTACGTACTCAGTGGATTTGATGACGACGAACGGATGGAACTCCCGGCGCTGATCGACCGCTCCACGCAAATAGTCAACAGCTTTGTGCACATCGGTGTAGAGCTGACCATGACCCGATTTAACGGGTAGTTAACGTCCTTTTAAGCGATAATTAAGTTGCAATTGAACGCTAATTTTTCTATGTTTGCACTTCATCCAAAAAAAATATGTCAGAAAACGCCTCCATTTCAATAAACGGTAAATCTTACGAATTGCCCATCGTTATGGGTACCGAAAACGAACAGGCCATCGATATTTCGAAATTGCGTGCTGCGTCGGGTGCAATCACACTCGATCCCGGCTTCAAAAATACCGGAGCTACGCAGAGTGCAATTACTTTTTTGGACGGTGAGAAAGGCGTGTTGCATTATCGTGGATATCCGATTGAGCAACTTGCTGAGCATTCGACATTTCCGGAAGTAGCGTATTTGTTGATATATGGCGAACTCCCCACAGCTCACACGTTAAGCGATTTCAGGGGCAAAATCAGCAGGCATACGCTGATCCATGAAGACATGAAAAAATTCTTCGATGGTTTCCCTTCGAAATCGCATCCCATGGGGCAGCTCTCTTGCTTGGTAGGCGCGCTCTCAGCATTCTATCCCGAGTCACTGGACCCGAACCCCAGCGAGGAAGAAGAAAACCTGACCATCATGAAGTTGTTGGCCAAGATGCCGACCATCGTGTCTTGGATATACAAGAAATCGCTGGGGCACCCGGTTATCTATCCGCGGAACGAGCTTAGCTATGTCCACAACTTCCTGAACATGACATTTGGCCAGATCACGGAAGATACCACCATGGACCCCGCGGTGATCAGTGCCATGCACAAACTCTTGATCCTACATGCCGACCATGAGCAGAACTGCTCCGCGTCCACGGTACGTATCGTGGGCTCATCCAACGCCAACCTATATGCTTCCATATCCGCAGGCATATCGGCCCTTTGGGGCCCGTTACACGGAGGCGCCAATCAAGCGGTCATCGAAATGCTCGAAAACATCCGCAACGACGGGGGCAACAGTGCGAAATGGCTCGCCAAGGCCAAAGACAAGAACGACCCGTTCCGGTTGATGGGCTTCGGCCACCGCGTGTATAAAAACTTCGACCCACGGGCCAAGATCATCAAAAAAGCATGCGACGACGTACTGGATAAACTGGGTATCGACGATCCCGTCCTAGACATCGCCAAGGAACTGGAAGCGGCCGCATTGAAAGACCAATATTTCGTAGATCGGAAGCTTTATCCGAATGTCGATTTTTACTCGGGCATCATCTACCGGGCCTTGGGCTTCCCTACCGATATGTTTACCGTCCTCTTCGCCCTGGGCCGTTTACCCGGCTGGATTGCGCAGTGGAAAGAGATGAAAGCCAACCGTGATCCGATTGGACGGCCACGCCAAATCTATACCGGCAGCACTAAGCGGGACTACGTCCCGCTCGACAAGCGGTAGCCCTGCGGCGAATGAAAAGGAAAGGTTATGGCTACAAAAGCGGAAAACATACAGCGGGTGTACAAAATGTCCTTTGCGGGTGTTTATCCACACTATGTCGCCAAAGCGGAGAAAAAAGGCCGAACCCAGGCAGAAGTCGATGAAATCATCTATTGGCTCACCGGTTATGACGAGCAAGGCCTCAAGCGGCACATTGCGGACAAAACCGACATGGAAACGTTCTTCACCGATGCTCCGCAAATCCATCCCAACGCATCAAAAATCACCGGCGTGATCTGTGGATACCGGGTAGAGGAAATCGAAGAACCCTTGATGCGGAAGGTCCGGTATCTGGACAAATTGATCGATGAACTGGCCAAGGGCAAGGCTATGGAGAAAATCTTACGGAAGTAATAACCGCTCCACCTCACCACCAGGCCAATTGCATCAAAGCAGTCCGGCATCCGCAGCAAACCGGTAACTCAACCCAATTTCGTGTGTACTGTTGTTGATGCGTCTGTTCAATGGCTCACTGCCCGGATTGAACTGATAGCTGTAACCCAGGCCGAAATGCGAAAAGTTGAACTGTGCCATGCCTGCGATCTCCCCATAGGTCCGCACATTCACGCCCACTCCGAACACTTCTTTGACGAAGAACATCGCCGATGCCTCAGCTTGTGGTCGCAGGCTCTCCGAATAAGTAACCAGCAAAGACGGCCGGAACTGGAAGTCTAATCCTAAATGGAATAGCGCTCCGGCCGTCAGGTGGTAGACATTGGTGAATTGATACCGACTATCTCCCGTCAAGCCGAGGTTCCCTAGCATTAGCCGCGGCAGCGATAAGCCTACATAGTACCGTTCGGGGCGGTAAAGCATCACCCCGAAACCTACCAGCGCATCTGTCTCCCGAACGTCTTCCCGAAAGGCCGGATCCATCGGGTCGAGCTGCGAAAAGCGGCCGTCGAGGTAGCTGAAGCCGGCATTCAGCGATAAG
>NZ_JBMQOC010000128.1:0-25488 GCF_053550995.1 Parapedobacter sp. | reverse complement strand
GCCGGATGGTTTACGTGCCGCCGTATTGGGCACACCGCTCGGTGAATACAGGCAACGAGCCCCTGATATCCTTTTGTGTCTATCCGGGCGACGCAGGCCATAACTACGGCGATATCGAAACGGAAGGGTTCCCCAAACGGATCTATAGCCGGGGGAACGAAGTAGCCATCATCTGACCACCGCCTGTGATGAATAAAATATTGGTAACGCCGAGGAGCATCACGGCCGCTGGATGGCACCCCGCTTTGGAGCGGCTGAAGGCCTCCGGCTATGATGTGGTATTGTCGCAAGCCGGCGTGTTGCCCAGCGAAGCCGAACTCTGTCGTTTGTTGCCGGGTTGCATAGGCTATTTGGCAGGGGTGGAGAAAATCTCAAGTGCCGTATTACAGTCGGCTCGCGACCTCAGGGTCATTTCGCGGAACGGGGTTGGCACCGACGGCATCGACCTGGATGCCGCGCGGCAGTTGGCGATCAAGGTACTCAACGCTCCGGGTAGCAACGCCCGCGGTGTAGCGGAGTTGGCCATGGCATTTATTTTTTCGGCCGCCCGCTCCATTTCTTTTTCAGACAGTGCGATCAAGGACGAACGGTGGACCCGCCGGATGGGAGCTGAACTGAAGGGGAAAACGTTGGGAATCGTTGGCTGTGGGCGGATAGGCAAGGAATTGGCGCTGATGGCGCTGGCCATCGGCATGAACGTGGTGGCGTTCGAACCCGTGGCGCCAGGTTTCTTTACCTATGACGACCGCTTTTCCTACGCGCCCCTGGATGCGGTGGTTTCCGGTTCGGATTTCATCAGCCTCCATTGTCCGCCAGCGGCCGACGGGAGGCCCATGGTCGATCGGCGGTTTTTGTCGCGGATGAAGCCGGGCGCAACGCTCATCAATACGGCCCGCGGTGAACTTGTGGGGGAGGGCGACGTGTTGGCGGCCCTGGCCGTGGGAACACTGGGGGCCTATGCGACCGATGTTTTCGTCGAAGAGCCGCCTTTCTCGTCGCCGTTATTCCGCCATGAACAGGTGATCTGTACGGCCCATATCGGTGGATATACCGCCGAAAGCGTCGATCGGGCGATGGAAGATGCCGTGAACAACATCCTGCAAAATCTTTAGCGATGAATCATACAGAACTCATTAATCAGTTGGGGGCTTGCCGGGTGGTGCCGGTGATTTCCCTGCCGCATGCGGAGAGTGCCTCCCGGTTGGCTGAGGTGTTGGTGGAGGGCGGCTTGCCGGTTGCCGAGATTACCTTCCGGACCACGGTTGCCGCTGCGGCCATTACCGCCATGAGAAAAGCCAGTAAGCCCTTATTGGTTGGCGCGGGTACGTTGCTAAACGTAGATGATGTAAAAAAGGCGATCGATGCCGGTGCCCAGTTCGGCGTGGCGCCGGGGCTTAACACCGGGGTGGTGGAGGAGGCGTTGAAACTCGGCTTCCCTTTCTGCCCGGGTGTCATGACACCGTCGGATGTGGAGCGGGGACTGTCATTGGGATTGCGTATGCTCAAGTTTTTCCCGGCGGAACCCGCTGGGGGCGTACCGATGCTGAGGAGTATCATTGCGCCCTACAAACATACGGGCGTGCGTTTTATGCCCACCGGTGGGATCTCGGCCGTGCAGGCCATGGAATACCTGTCTATTCCGGAGGTGGTGGCCGTGGGGGGCTCGTGGGTCGCTTCGAGTGCCGATATCAAGAACGAAAACTGGAACGCCATTCTTCAGCATTGCAAGGCGGTAGCGGAAATGGACCTATGACGGTTTCCTATCAATGGTTGGGGCAGGCCGGTTTCCTTTTCGAGCGGGATGGGGTACGGATCATCATTGACCCGTACCTTTCCGACTCGCTGGCGGAGAAGTACCGCGGAACGCGGTTCCCACACCAGCGCATGGCGCCACCACCCATACGGGCCGACGAGTTGGACGCCATCGACTGGGTATTGTGCACGCATCAGCATACCGACCACATGGACGCCCAAACGCTGCTTCCCATTCACCAGCGGAATGCGGATTGCCGGTTTTTGGTGCCGCGGGCCTGGGAAAGCAAGGTGCGGGAGATGGGCATTTCCAGCGACCGGATCCATACGGTCGACGCCGGCGAGTCGATGCAATTGACCGGCGGCATCGCGCTGACAGCTATTCCGGCCGCCCACGAGGAAATGAGGTTTACCGACGCGGGCTACAGTTGGTTCCTGGGATATATCATCCGCTTTCAAAATACCGCGTTATACCATAGTGGCGATTGCATTCCGTATGAGGGCCTTCGCGAGCGGTTGGTTAAATTTGAGATCGATACGGCATTCCTGCCGGTCAATGGGCGTGATGCTACGCGACAGGAAAACGGTATCCCGGGGAACTTCACCCCCCACGAAGCGGCAAACCTTTGTATCGATGCCGGGATACCTACACTGGTTTGCCACCATTTCAACATGTTTGATTTCAATACGGTTCATCCACGCGAACTTGAATCGATGAAAGCCCGGTTGGAAGGCCAGCTTCACGTCGTTATTCCCGAACTATCTATCGGTTGACCGTTCTTTGAATGAAGCGACGTGAGTTCCACGGAGACAATTGGTGGGATTTTGAGTGGTAGGCGCCCCGTTTTTCGGAGAGAAACCGTTTCTTTGCAGGAAGCGCATCACATGCGTTAGTTATTAACGACGATTATTGAAATCATGAAGACCATATGTTTGTCCCTCGCCGTGCTCCTTGCCATTGTCTCCGGTTGCACGAACAATCGGCCCGCTGACGAAGCCGGTGCCATCACCATCGTTAACCCTGTATTGCCGGGTGACCACCCCGACCCGACGGTCATCAAGATTGGCGACACCTACTGGGCGTCGGCCACGTCCAACGAATGGGGCCCGTTGTTTCCCATCTACAAGTCGACGGACCTGGTCAACTGGGAGCAGGTATCCTACGCGTTTGCCGATCTGCCCGAATGGGCCCGCAATAACTTCTGGGCACCCGAACTGGCGTATGACGAAGCACAGGGTAAGGTTTATCTTTACTACACGGCACGCGACAGGTCGACAGGACGCTTGGCGGTGGCGGTAGCCAGTGCGCCCACGCCCGAAGGCCCATATACCGACCATGGTCCGCTGGTGAGCCAGGAGCTGGGATCCATTGACGGGTATGAGGTGAAAGACGACGATGGTAAAATCTACCTGCTTTGGAAAGAGGATGGCAACAGCAAAGGCCAACCCACGCCGATGTGGGCACAGGAAATAAACCCCGGGCGCACGGCCTTGGTGGGCGAGAAGCATGAGCTATTTACCAACGACCAGGAGTGGGAGGGGCAGCTGGTGGAGGGCATCAGCGTATTCCGCCATAACGACTACTACTATGCTACCTATTCTGCGGGCGCGTGCTGCGAAGTTACCTGCAATTACAAAACGGGCGTGGCGCGGGCCAAACAGCTTCTGGGGCCTTGGGAGAAGTATGATCGGAACCCGGTGCTGGTAGACAACGACGATTGGAAGTGCGCTGGCCACGGCACGGTGGTGAAGCACGGTGCAGACTTCTACTACCTCTACCACGCCTATAACCAAGCAGGAAGCGTGTATGTGGGCCGGGAAGGTGTGCTGGAAAAGATAAACTGGACGGACGATGGCTGGCCCGTATTCGCCAATGATGCCCGTTACGACCGCAAAGCATCGTCAACCGATTATACCGACCGGTTTAACACGATGGCCCAGGTGTGGCGGTGGCGCGTGAACCAGCCGGTAGATGCCTCGGTGGGCAGTGAAGGTTTGTTGCTTACCGCTTCGCACGGCAACGACGGCATCGGTTCGTTGTTGGTGCAACCCATCACCTCCATCAACTATGAGGTGACGGCGCGGGTGGCGGTGGAGACCACCGACGGGCAGACAGGTGCCTCCCTCACCATGGTGGGCGGGGCCAACAACGGGTTTGGGGCACCTATCGCCGGCGTCGGCATCGGTGTTTTCGGCAGCACGGTGAAGGTTTGGCGTATGGCCAAGGACGATGAGCAGGTGCTGCAGGCACATGACCTAGCCGCCGATCAAGACACGGTGGTGCTGAAGATGGCTGTTTCCGACGGCCACGTGGTCGATTTTTCCTGGCAGGAAGCAGGCGAGTGGAAGACCGCACTGGATGCCTACGACGCAGGGCCACTGGTGCCGTGGGGCATGGGTTTCCGCGTGGGGCTGGCCGCAAAAGGCAACGGAGGCCAGGTCCGGGTGGCGCAATTCGCCATCAAGAACCACTGATTGGGTAGCGCCAGGCAATCTTATTTGACGCTGAGCAGGTATTCCATCAGTGCGCCGAAATCGTCTTCCGATAGGGTATGCCGGAACTGGTCGGGCATCAACGTATACGGAGAGGGCGTGTAGGAAGCCATGTCTTTTTTGGCGACGTTGAATTCCTTACCGCTGATGTCTGCGAAAACCATGACCTCCCCTTCGGTCCGCCGGTAGAGCCCCGATAGTTTTTTGCCATTATGGAGGGTAATGTTATAGGTACGGAACGATTCCGAGATGTTCCTGTTCGGATCGAGCACCTTTTCGGTCAGCGCCCGTACACCCCAATTGCCGATGCCATCGAGCTGGGGTCCGATGAGGCTCCCCTTGCCACCAATCTGGTGGCAGATGGCACAGTTGGTTTCAAATAGCGCCTGTCCTTTCCCTACGCGCTGACCGGTTGCTTCGAAGCGCGCAATCCGGTCTTCGATCAGCTGCTTACGCGCTGCCCGTTCGTCTTCGCCCTGCGCCAATAGGTGCTGGATGCGTGTGCGCTGGCTGGCATGGGCATTCGCGTCCAACAGTTCCTTCACCTTGAACTCGGCGAGCAGATCGGTAGGGATGTGCTTGTTGTCTACGGCCCCCAGCAAATGGTCTATCCCTGCCGGCGAGGCGGCCAGGGCGGCGGTTGCCGCCAACTGGACAGGCCGTGCACTGCCCTCCATACCCTGTGCGAGGTATTGCAGGGCTTCGGTTTCCTGCTGCTGCGCCAAGAGGGGTGCCAGCCGCTCCCGTAGCCATGCCGGTTCGGCCTTATTGGCAAAAAGGGTGCCCAGCAGTTCCACGTCGCCCTTTTGGGGCATCGTGGTCAATGCCCCCGCGGCCGCCAGCCGCGTATTGGGATTTACCCACGTTGCCTGTAATAGCTGTACCAGGCGACCATGCAACTCTGCCAGGTGTAGGGTGCCGGCAATCTCGGCCGCCCGCTGCCGTTGCTCGTCGATGTCCGAGGGGGTATAGGGGGGCATCGTCACCACCGCAGGTTCTAGCTTTCCGATGCCGATGGAACCGGTTTCCGAGCTATCCACCACTTCGAGGTAGCCCATCTTGCCCTCGTGCCCATGCAGGTGCAATGTGGTTGATTTAATGAGGTCGGCGAATTCCATCGGGGTGTGCGATGGCTGCTCCATGCGGTACTCGGCCACCGGCCGATGGTCGTCAGCCAGCCGTATGCGTACCACATTTTTGGAAGTGCCCACTTTTTCCTCCGAGTTGTGCACGTCGTTGTCAAACACGTTCATGCGCAGCTCGGCGGGCAGCTTAAACGGTTTCGTATACAAGGTGGCGCGGGGCTTATAGCCGTTTCGCTCGCTTAGGTAAATCCGGAAAGCGGGCGCTACGTTCGTCAGGAACGCATCAGAGACCACCCAGGGACTAAAGTCCTCCATCCGATGATCTTGGGGGTTACTCTTCCAGCTATCACTGTCTATCGGTACGGCATCGAGGAAATGGCGGGCAAGTTGCGTGCCCCATGCCCGGAGCTCGGTGGGTGCCGCCACGCCCCGCTGGGCTACCCCCTCCTGGATGTTCAGGAAGAGCGAAAGCTGGGCCGGCTTATCGTTGGCGAACTTTTCGGTGATGAGGGGTACCACTTGTGCGAGCTGCGCGGCACGCGCGTACCTTCCCACGAATGCCAGGTTTTTCTGCAACCTATCGAGTGGCAGGTCGTGGTGGAGCAGGTAATCGAGCACAAATGTAGCTGCTGCCGGTGCTTCCACATCGCGCATGGCCAAGGCAAGGGTAGCCCGTTCGGCTTCATTCCATTCCATGCGTGAGACCTGCTCGGCCACTCCTTTTCCCCGCAGGTTGTTGCGGATGGCCAGCAGTGCCGTGTATTTCAGGTGGGTGTCTTCGGCGGGGCAGTGGGTGTATAAGGTGAGCAGTGGCGCGACATGCGTGGCATCTGGAAAGTGATTGAGCACTTCGGCCGCGGTACGCTGGATAAAAGGGTCGTCTGCGGACAGCGCGGCCAGCACGGAGCCATGCTGCCCATCGGTAAGTGCGTCGGAATCTGCCAGGATACGCAAGGCATGCTGGCGCACGATGCCATCGCGATGGCCTAAGGCTGCCGCCAGCGTCGGTTCCGGAAGGCGTTGCAGGCGATGCAGTACCCATAGTGCATGGATGTAGCCGGTAGGGGCCGAATCGGTGGACGATACCCGTTCGAGCATGGCCTCCACGGCCTGCCCGGCAAAGACATCGACCAACCGGTCGGCGATCTTCAGGCGTATGGATAGGTGTGGGTGGTCGAGCCCGGCCACCAGTTCGGCGATGCTAGCTGTGGCCCAATTCCGTACCGGCACCGTGCCCCGGTCTTTGCCCGTGTACGTTATTTTCCATATACGGCCGCTTAATCGGTCGCGGCCCGGGTGGTCCAGGGCTACTTCATAGTGGCCGATGATCCGGTTATAGAAATCGGCTATGTACAATGATCCATCCGGCCCGGTTTTGATGTCTACCGGGCGGAACCAAGGGTCATCACTGGTTAAAAAGGGTTCTTCCTTTTTAGCGATGGGCGTGGTGCCTTGGTAGGTAACCGTATTGCGATCGATGCGACAGGTCACGACATCGCCTGTGTAGAAGCTGTTCCGGTAGGCCTCGGGGAACTGTTGGTCGGTATAGTGGACCAATCCCGCCAGTGCAGTGGAGCCCAGCTCGTAACTCATCATTTCGGGTGCGTAGCCAATGGCGGGGTCCTTGCGTCCCCATTGGGGATAGTCGCCGCCCGGTATGAGCTGGAATATCGGTTTGCTATGGCAGTCTACGGAATACAGGTACCCACGTTCGTCTAATGCCGAACCGAACGGATTGATGCGTCCGTTGGTGGTCTGTTCCACGCGGCTGCCATCCAGGCGGAAGCGGAACGTGTTGCCCGAGACCATCGTAATGGAATCGCCATCCGTGCCGGCCACGGTGGAAACATTGGTAAAGCCGTGGCAGGCATGGATCCACCCGTCATACCCCCTGATAAAATTATTGACCATACCGTGGGTATCATTGAACCCGAAAGGCCCGACCAGTACGTCCTTTTTTTCCGCTTTACCGTCGTTATCCGCGTCCCGGAAACGGTAGATATGGGGAATGCTGAAGCCCACGGCCCCATCGGCCACGGGCATGATGCCAATCGGTATATTCAACTGGTCATCGAAATGCGTAAAAACATCTGCTTTGCCGTCACCGTCGCTGTCTTCCAAGATGGTGATCCGGTCTTTCCCGGCCCCCGGGCCGGCCGCAACGGGGTATTCCGATGATTGCGTAACCCACAACCTTCCTTGGTCATCAAACTCCATGTTGATCGGTTTGGAAATGTCTGGCTCGGAAGCAAACAAGGTTATTTCAAAACCCGGCGGAAGCTTGAATCCCGCCATTTCTGCCTCCGGCTCTTGAAATGCGGTGGTCCTCACGTGATCGGCAAACTTGTCGCCGGATGTTTCCTTGCTGGGGTTGCCACAGCCCAATGGCAATAGGCAGGCGCTGCACAGGCCGATACGCCATAACGCCGTTCTATAAATCGATATACCTTTGTCTTCAACCATGTTTATGAGCAGGTTTTTAATCGGAATTGATGGGATGCAAACGGATCCGGTAGCCAAAAATAGGTAATCGTCAAAAAAAGGCAACCCGTACCGTCCTGACCTGGCCGTTGGCTGGATATCCTTCAATAAATATATTTACGCAATCGATTGATTAAAGATAAAAACACTATTTTTGCCGGCGTTGATTTTAGGAAACGTTAATTAAAATGCGACACTATGTGTGGAATCGTTGGCTATACAGGCCGCAAGCAAGCCTATCCCATCCTCATAGAGGGACTGAAAAAGTTGGAATACCGTGGTTACGACAGTGCCGGTGTGGCGTTGCATACCGGAAACCACCTGGCCGTGTACAAGAAGCAGGGCATGGTGGCGGCACTGGAAGCGTTTGCTGGTGAAACCCCCACCCGCTCCACGACCGGCATAGGCCACACCCGCTGGGCTACCCATGGCGAGCCATCCGACCGCAATGCCCACCCGCACCTTTCCAAATCGGGCAAGATGGCGATGATCCACAATGGTATCATCGAAAATTATGCGCAACTCAAGGATGAGCTGCTCAAAAAGGGCTATTCCTTCAGCAGCGATACCGACTCGGAGGTGCTGCTTAACTTTATCGAAGACATCAAGCTGAATAACGCCTGCTCGCTGGAAGAGGCTGTGCGGATTGCACTCAAAAGGGTGTCGGGTGCGTATGTGATCCTCCTTATCGAAACAGAACAGCCTGAAACCATCATCGCTGCCCGGAAGGGGAGCCCGCTTGTGATCGGTGTGGGCAAAGACGAACATTTCCTGGGCTCGGATGCCTCGCCCATGTTGGCCTATACCAAAGAGGTGGTGTACATCAACGATTATGAGCTGGCGATTGTACGTCCTGACGAATTGATATTGAAAAACCTGGGCAACGAACGGATCACGCCCTTTGTGCAGGAGCTCGACCTCGAACTGGCGGCGATAGAAAAGGGTAACTTTGAGCATTTCATGCTGAAGGAAATCCACGAGCAGCCCACCACCATCCGCGACTCGCTGCGCGGCAGGCTCAACGCTGCGGAGGGTTACATTACGCTGAGCGGACTGGATAAGATTGCCGATAAGCTGCGCGAAGCCAACCGCATTGTCATCGTGGCTTGCGGCACGAGCTGGCATGCGGGGCTGCTGGGCGAATACCTCATCGAGGAACTTTGCCGCCTGAACGTGGAGGTCGAATATGCTTCGGAATACCGCTACCGCAATCCGATTGTGTCGTCGAAAGACGTAATCCTTGCCATTTCACAAAGTGGCGAGACGGCCGATACATTGGTTGCGCTCGAAAATGCGAAGGCGCAGGGCGCCACCATCTTTGGTATCGTCAACGTGGTTGGCTCATCCATCGCACGGATTACCGACGCGGGGGCTTATACCCATGCGGGGCCCGAAATCGGCGTGGCCAGCACGAAGGCGTTCACCGCCCAGTTGGCGGTATTGCAGCTGGTTGCCCTGAAGTTGGCGGAAATCCGTGGTACGCTCTCCAACGGCCTGTTCCGCACGTTGCTAAACGAGCTGGACGCGGTGCCGGACAAGGTGGAGTGGATTATTGAGCATCAACTGGAAAATATCAAAAATATAGCCCAGCGGTACCAAGACGCCCAAAGTTTCCTGTTCCTGGGGCGGGGTTACAACTTTCCCATCGCCCTGGAAGGGGCGCTGAAGCTGAAGGAAATCTCGTATATCCATGCGGAGGGATACCCCGCGGCGGAGATGAAACATGGGCCCATTGCGTTGGTAGACGACCAATTGCCGGTGGTGTTCGTAGCTACGCGCGATGCATACCACGAAAAAATCGTAAGCAACATCCAGGAAATCAACGCCCGCAAGGGCAATGTGCTGGCCGTGGTATCGGAAGGTGATAACTCGGTGGCCGGCCTCGCCCAGGCGGTGATGGTGGTGCCGGAGGCACATGAGGTGATTGCGCCGCTTCTTTCCGTGATCCCTTTGCAGCTGCTATCGTACTACATCGGCGTGGCCCGTGGGCTCGATGTGGATAAGCCACGGAACCTGGCGAAGTCGGTAACGGTGGAGTAAAAGACGGTCAGCCGTGCTTTACCCAGACCAACCTGCTGAGGTCGTAGTCGGCCCGTCGGGCGATTTCCAGGAATTCTTTTTTTACCCCTTCGGGTAGGTCCGTGGTGCGCGATAATATCCAAATATAATCGGTGTTTTTCCCCATCACGAGGGCATATTCATAATCGCCTTTGATGGCTACGACATTGTAGGGCGAATAGAAGGGCCCGAAAAAGGATACTTTTAGCCGACCTTCGTTCGGTTTGCCGGCCAATTTGGCTTTGCCGTTGGCCACCTTGCGCCGCTTCCTTATGTAGTCGTAGCCTGAATTGGTTACGCTGACGGTGCCATCGTCGTTCAATGCGTAATGCGCCCGGGTGTTTTTGAGGTTTTTTTCGAAACGGAAATCAAACCGTGCCAGTTCGTACCAGTCACCGAGGTAGCGATTGAGGTCGAAATCCGTTACTACGCTCACGCCTTTCGGCTTCGATTGGCCATACCCACTTAATGCGAGGGCCGTTGCGCCGCCAACGAGGCCCACCGCAGCCCATATATATCGTTTGTCCATGTAGCGCCAACAATCGGCCGGGCGATTTGTTCAGCTCCCGCAGGCGTCCGTTATCCGTTCCGCCAGTGTAACCATCGCCTCTTCGGCCGGCTGGTTCCGGTTGGTGAGCAGGATGATGCTGAACCGCCGCGAAGGGATGCGGTAGAACACGTTGCGGAAGCTGGTACTGCTCCCGGTGTGGTAAACCACCTGCTCACCATGCTGGTTTCTCTTGAGGTGCCAGCCATGGCCGTAATGCACCGTATCGCCGTTGGCCAGTTGGTGGTACGCAAACGACTGCGCGATGAGGTGCCTCGGCAGCACGGTGCCGGCGTATAACGCTTGATCCCACTTAAACAAGTCGTCGAGGCTGCTATAGATGCCGCCATCGCCTAACACAGCGCTGGTGGAACTCTGGTCGCGGCGCTCCCATACCCCGTTGTGCTTTGCATATCCGTATGCCCGACCGGCCACGGTGGTCGTACCCGCTTCGTGGGCCACGGTGGCATCCATGCCCAGTGGGCTGAAGATGTGCTGCCGCAAGTAATCGCCATAGGACTGGCCGCTGTATTTCTCGACCAGCAGTGCCAGCAGTGCGTAGGCCGAATTGCTGTACCGGTATTGGGTGCCCGGAGCGAAATAGCCACGGTCGAGCCGCATGAGGATGTCGAGCACGCCTTGGTCTTTGATCTGCGGGTGGAACGCGGTGTCTGCCAC
Organism: Parapedobacter sp.; assembly: GCF_053550995.1. Taxonomy (NCBI): domain Bacteria; kingdom Pseudomonadati; phylum Bacteroidota; class Sphingobacteriia; order Sphingobacteriales; family Sphingobacteriaceae; genus Parapedobacter; species Parapedobacter sp. Next base: position 14,394 of record NZ_JBMQOC010000128.1, on the reverse strand, counting down.
ATAATCCTCATAGTCCGGAATGCCCGACGTATGGGAGAGGAGGTGCGCAACGGTGACGTCGCCGCCGTAGGCCGGGAAACCGGGGAACGCCTGGGTAAGCGGGGTATGCAGGGTAAGCTTACCGGCATCGATGAGCTGCAGGATACATGTGGCTGTAAACTGTTTACTCACGGAAGCTAGGCGGAAGTTGGTAGCGGCGGTTACCTGTTCGCCGCGCTCGCGGTTGGCATAGCCATAGCACCGCTCGAACACCACCGCGCCGTCTTTGATGATAAGCAGGGCGGCGCCCGGGTTGTCCGCTTGATAGGCTGCCATGATGCGGTCGATCGCGACGGTGTCCTGGGCGGCTGCCGGTTGCATGGAAATGCACGAAGCCAGCAATGGAGCGAGTAGGATGGTATATAATTGCATGGTATGGTAAATGTAGTTAAAGTTGCGTCGAAATACAAACGAAAATGGTATAGCGTATGGTTGGCTACTTATAGCGCATCCGGTATTCCCGTGGGCTGATTTCCATCTCGTGCGCAAATGCCTTGGAAAAATGGAAGGCGTCATAATAGCCCAGTTTGAACGCGATTTCTTTGATTTTTAAGTCGGTAAACTGCAATAATGAGCACGCCCGCTGGATCTTCAGCTGGTTGTAATATTCGATGGGGGAAAAAGATGTCCTTTGTTTGAATAGGGTACCGAAATAGGTGGGCGAGTAGTTGACTGAACCGGCAATCTCCGCCAATGTGAGCCTGTCTTCCAAATGGTCTTTCATATAGGCGATGCTGGTGTTTACGATATCCTGCCCGTCGGTGACCGACAACCGGTTGAATTGCGGGAGGTACATGAAAGACGCGAGGAAATGCCGGAGGCAAACGCTGCTGTATTCGAGGTTATCCTGTAGGTAACCGTTGCTGAGGTTCTGGAAGATGGATTCGAAAAGCTCAACGCGGAAGCCATGGTTGTTTTCGGGACCGGCCTCCGTATTGAGTACTTTACGGGTAATGGGGGTATAGTGCTTTACATGCCTGCCGGTAAAATGGATCCAATAGATGCTCCATGGGAATTGCTTGTCTGCCGCATAGACATGCGGGGTGGCGGCGGGGATGATTAACGCATGCTTTTTCGAAAGGTTGAACTCGTCGTCGGCTACCCGGATCCAACCTTTGCCTTCTTCACAGTAAATAATGATATATTCGGGTGCACCGATTTTCCGGTCGCGGAAATGGAACTTGGCATGTGGATAATAGCCGATATGCGTAACGTATAGGTTTTCGGTTAGCATGTTCGTCGCTTGGAAGGTACGGATGCTATAGGGCAGCACGATTGCTTTTTCGCCCTTGAACCCATCAGCTATTTTTTCCATATATTTTCGTAATTGCGAGCTTGTGTCACCTGTATGTGTGCTCAAACGGCGTTTGGGTCACGCTGAGGATCGAATGGGTAAATTTAATTAAATAATTGTAAATAAGTGATGTATATTTTGAAAGAAACCCAGCCTGTCGATCGTGCAGCGGCTTCAACCGTTAGCAAAAAAAGACTAACCAAGTCTATCTATAGTTAAATATTACATGTTTTTCGACGGATTGTACATTTTTTGCAGGATATGCAACACCTACTTTTGCTGCATACCAACTAAGTTATGAGGAAAACGCACCTTGCATATACCCTGATGGTTTCTCTGGTTGCTGCCATTGGCGGGTTTCTATTCGGTTACGATTGGGTAGTCATCGGGGGCGCGAAGCCATTTTACGAGGTCTACTTCGGCATTGCGGATGCGCCGTTGACGCAAGGGTGGGTGATGGGCAGCGCAATCATTGGTTGCATCGTTGGCGTGGTCATATCCGGTTCTTTTTCCGATCGTTTCGGAAGGAGGCCGCTGATGCTGGCCGCGTCCGTCGTTTTTTTACTATCGGCCATCGGTACGGGCATGGCGAACACGTTGTTTACGTTGATCGGTTACCGGTTGCTCGGTGGCGTGGGCATCGGTATCGCTTCGGCGCTTGCCCCCCTGTATATCGCCGAAATCGTCCCTGCACGGTCGCGGGGCATTTACGTTTCGATCAACCAGCTTACCATCGTATTGGGTATCCTGGCGGCACAGGTGGTAAATTGGCTCATTGCCGATCCAGTGGTGCCAGTGGGCGACTTAACGCGTTCGTGGAACGTGAACGAAGGGTGGCGGTGGATGTTTTGGGCCTGTGCGGCACCCGCACTATTGTATCTCATCCTGTTGGTCTTCATTCCCGAAAGCCCACGGTGGCTCATGTTACACGGGAAATACGACCGGGCACAAGCTATATTCGGCCGGATTGGCGGCACGGCGTATGCCGAACAAACCGTCCGGAATGCCCAGCGGACCGCGCCCGCCAGGGAGGAGCGCATCGCCTGGCGGTATTTCTTCGCGCCGCGCGTACGGAAAATACTGCTCATCGGGATCGTCATCGCTGCGTTCCAACAGTGGTGCGGCATCAACGTGATTTTCAACTATGCCCAGGAGGTGTTTGCCGCCGCGGGTTACGGCGTGTCCGATATCCTGTTCAATATTGTCATTACCGGGGCCACCAACGTTGTCTTTACAATGGTGGGTATGTATGCCGTAGACCGGATTGGGCGGCGCACGCTGATGGTGGGTGGATCATTGGGCCTTGCCTGCATCTATGGTTTGATGGGCTTTTGTTATTATTACGAGGCATCAGGCATATTCGTGCTGGCCCTGGTCATTGCGGCCATCGCTTGCTACGCGATGACATTGGCACCCGTAACGTGGGTGGTGCTCTCGGAAATTTTCCCCAACCGTATACGCGGCCGGGCAATGGCTGTTGCTACATTTTCACTATGGGTAGCGTGCTTTATCCTCACCTATAGCTTTCCCTTGTTGAACACGGCTTTGGGTGCTTACGGCACCTTCTGGCTGTACGGAGTAGTGTGCCTGTTGGGGTTCCTCTTCATCAAGATGCAGCTGCCCGAAACCAAGGGACAGACATTGGAAGAAATTGAACAGCGACTTACCGGGTATCGCCCGCGATAGATTAGATAATGACAGACGATTTGAAGAATAGCCTGACGGCTGCTACGGTGCGGGGTAATACGGTGAACGCATGGCAGGAAACCATCCGGTTGCCCACATACGAAGTGGGAGAAGCGGAAAAATATCCGATGTTTCTGGAAAAACGGGTATATCAAGGGAGTTCCGGTGTGGTTTATCCTTATCCGGTGATCGAGCGGATAGCAGATGAAAAGGTAAGTAAACCTTACACGGCGGTATTTATTGAAAACAAATACCTTAAGGTGATGGTGTTGCCCGAACTCGGGGGGCGCATCCAGATGGCCTACGATAAAATGAACAAGCGCCATTTCGTCTATTACAACCAAGTAATCAAGCCGGCGCTGGTAGGGCTCACCGGCCCCTGGATTTCGGGGGGCATCGAATTCAATTGGCCCCAGCACCACCGCCCCAGCACGTTCCTGCCCACGGACTACCGCATTGAAGAACATGAAGATGGCAGCAAAACCGTGTGGTGCAATGAGGTGGAACGGATGTTCCGGACCAAGGGCATGCATGGGTTCACCTTGTATCCTGAAAAGGCCTACATCGAAGTGAAAGCGGCCGTATATAACCGTACGGCATTTCCGCAGACGTTTCTGTGGTGGGCCAACCCGGCCATTGCGGCCGGCGAACATTACCGGTCGGTATTCCCCCCGGATGTGCATGCCGTGTTTGACCACGGCAAGCGCGATGTGTCGACGTTCCCTATCGCCACGGGGTTTTATTACAAACAGGATTACACCGCCGGGGTGGATATTTCGCGGTATAAGAACATACCGGTACCCACCTCCTATATGGCGATCAAATCTGACTATGATTTTATCGGTGGCTACGATGACCGCGAACGGGCGGGGTTGTTGCACGTGGCCAACCACCATATCTCGCCGGGGAAGAAGCAATGGACCTGGGGGTGCGGCGATTTCGGGAAAGCATGGGACCGCAACCTCACTGACGAAGACGGTCCTTACATTGAGCTGATGACGGGTGTGTATACCGATAACCAGCCCGACTTTGCCTGGCTCCAACCCTATGAAGAGAAAAGCTGGGTACAATATTTCATGCCATATACCGGGGTGGGCAATGTGAAACAGGCCACCAAAGACGTTGCGGTAAACCTCCAGCTGGCCGATGGCAAAGCGACGGTAATGGTCTACACTACGGCGCACCACGAGCACCTCCGGTTGACGCTGACCGCCATGGATGGCGCGTCGCTTTTTGATAAAACAATGGCGTGTGGCCCTGCCGCACCGGTAATCGTGGAAATCGCGGTGGGGCAACGGCTGGCCACTGCCTTGAAGCTGGTGGTGGCGGATGCGGCTGGCAGGATACTCCTGACCTTTACCGAACGGCCGCTGCAAGACCTACCTACGCCCGCCGCGGCGACGGCACCGGGGCAGCCGGAACAGGTGGATTCGGTGGAAGAGCTTTACCTTATCGGGCTGCACCTCGAACAATACCGGCACGCCACCTACAATCCGCTGGATTACTATTTCGAGGCGTTAAAGCGTGAGCCGGGCGACGTGCGATGTAACCATGCCGTGGGGCTGTTGCTGACCCGTAGGGCCAAATTCGCCGAAGCGGAGCCTTATTTCCGAACAGCGATTGCTACCCTGACCCGCCGGAACCCCAATCCGCTTTTCGGCGAACCTTACTACCATTTGGGGTGGTGCCTCGCATTGCAGGGCAAGGAGGAGGAGGCTTATGGTGCCTACTATAAAGCGATCTGGAATGAGGCGTGGCGCAGTCCCGGATATTATGCGCTGGCGCTGTTGGATTGCCTTACGGGCAACTGGGCAACAGCATTGGGCCATGTTGAGCATAGCTTGGTGCATAATTGGCACCACCACAAAGCCCGCCAGCTCAAGGCCTCCATCCTAAGGAAAATGGGCCGGCACGCCGACGCTGCGCGGTGGATTACGGAATCGCTCGAAATAGACCCTTTCAACATGGGTTGCCTATTTGAGAAATACCTGTTGGTGGGCGAAGCGGCCATGCTCGCGGAAATGAAGGCTGGTTTCCGCCGTAGTGTACATGACGCGATCGAATACGCATTGGATTTTGTGGGCGCAGGGTTATATATGGAGGCCCGGCAGCTGCTGGAAACCTGGGGTGGCGATAGTGCCACATATCCCATGACCTGCTATCTGTTGGGCTACATCGCAGCGAAAATGGGACAGGCCGACCAGGCCACCGAATGGTTTGAAAAGGCCGGTAGGGTACCAGCCGATTGGTGTTTCCCCAACCGGATCGAAGAGGTGGGGGTACTTGAAACGGCTATCAAACATATTCCCGGAGATGCGAAAGCGCATTACTATTTGGGTAATTTCTGGTATGCCAACCGCCAATATGACGATGCGATGGCCATGTGGGAGCGCTCGGCGGCGTTGGATGGCTCGTCTCCCATCGTACTACGCAACCTGGCCATAGCCCATTACAACAAACGGGGCGACAAACAGCGCGCCGTGGAATTGATGGAGGTGGCATTTTCGTGCGATGAAAATGATGCGCGGTTATTCATGGAACTCGACCAGCTCCATAAGAAGATGAATGCACCTTACGAAGAACGGTACAAGCGTCTTGCGGCCTACCTCCACTTGGTGCACCAGCGGGACGACCTGTATGTGGAGTGGGTAACATTACACAACCAACTGGGGCTATTTGGGAAAGCGAAAGAATTGATTGATGACCGAAGGTTCCATCCGTGGGAGGGGGGAGAAGGGAAAATCACCGGACAGTATGTTCGTTGCCGGTTAGGGTTAGCACGCCAGGCGATCGCGGCAAAGGATTTCAGCGGGGCACTCGTATTGCTCAATGAAACGGACGCCTTCCCCGAGAACCTCGGTGAAGGGAAGCTGGCTACGGCGGTGGAAAACGATATCCATTATTTCAAGGGGGTGGCCCACCGGGGGCTGGGTGACCAGGAAGGGGCGGAACAATTTTTCCGCCAAGCTACGCAAGGTGAAGCCGAGCCGGTACAAGCCTTTTTCTACAACGATCCGCAACCCGATCAATTTTTCTTCAGCGGTATGGCTTGGCGCGCACTCGGGGATGAGCATCGGGCGCGGTCGTACTTCCACCGGTTGATTGCGCACGGCAAAAAGCACCTGGACGATGACTGCCGCATCGATTACTTTGCGGTATCGCTGCCTGACCTGGCGATTTGGGAAGAGGACCTGAATGTGCGCAACACCGCGCACTGTTACTATGTGATGGCTTTGGGGCATTCAGGTCTGGGCGAAGAGGCGAAGGCGCAGGCATATTACAGTGCTGCGCGTGCAGCCGATTTAAACAAGTATATGTATATGCATTCCACTAATTAAATAAATTATGAACCGAAAAATGAAAAACCTGATGAAGAAGATACCGCTTCTTTGTCTAGCAATCGTACATCTTATAGGAGGAAGTGCGATGGCACAGGAAGGAAGCGTGGTCAACGGACTCGTGGTAAGTGCCACGGACGGCACCCCCTTGGCTGGCGTATCCGTGCGCGTAAAGGATGGAGCCGCCGCGAGCAGTACCGATGAGGCGGGCCGGTTTGCCATTAAGGCGGCCGGGGATGCCACACTGGTGTTTTCCTATGTGGGCTATGCCACCAAAGAAGTGTCGATTTCCGGCAATTTCCTGAATGTGACACTGGAAGCCGAGCATCAAGGGCTCGATGAGGTAGTGGTAGTGGGCTACGGTACCCAGAAGAAGGAGAACCTCACGGGTGCGGTATCGACCATCAATTCGGAAATGCTCAATGCGCGTCCGGTATCCAACACGGCCCAAGCGCTGCAAGGTGCGGCACCCGGCCTGAACATTACCCAAAGCGGAGCGTTGGGAGGCAGTTTGGAAAACCGGCCAAGCATCAACGTGCGGGGCATCGGAACCATCGGCCAAGGGTCTAGCGGTGCGCCGCTCATCTTGATCGACGGCATGGAAGGCGACATCAACGCCATCAGCCCGCAGGATATCGACAACATCTCCGTACTGAAAGATGCCGCGGCATCTTCGATCTATGGCTCCCGGGCGCCCTTCGGTGTGATCCTGGTCACCACCAAGTCGGGCAAGGCCGGCGGGGTGGTTGTACAGGCGAATGCCAATTACCGTTCCAGCAGCCCGCTATTGCTCCCCGAGATGATGGATTCGTATACGTTCGTGCACTACCTCAACGATGCCCGCCTGAATTCGGCACAGGGCGTCTTTTTCACCGAGGAGCGGATACAACGGATACGCGATTACATGGATGGGAAGATAGCCACCACGTTGGTGCCCCGGCCGGGCCAGGAGAATATCTGGGGCGACGGCTATTTCGAAGGGAACGATAATGTGGACTGGTATAAGGCGATATACCGATCGAGCGCACCTTCGCAAGAATATGCGCTGAGTGCCAGCGGCGGTACGGACAAGGTGACTTACTACGTGGCGGGCAATTACCTTGACCAGACGGGTCTGATGCGCTTCGGTGGCGATAACTACGGCCGTTACAATACCACCGGCCGGATCAACGGTATGTTGTCCGATAAAACATCGCTCACCTACATCATCCGTTATAGCCGCGAGGAGTTTGAACGGCCCAGCTACATGACCAATTCGCTCAACCAGAACATCGGGCGCCAAGGCTGGCCGGTGCTGCCCCTCTACGACAACAACGGATACCTCTACGATAGCCCATCGCCGGCATTGAGCCTGCGTGATGGCGGCCGCGGTGCGCGGCAGACGGACCGCCTGGCGCAGCAGCTGAAACTGACGGTAGAACCGTTGGCGGGCTGGAAAGTGATGGGCGATATCAATTACAGCACCACGGATGTATTTTACCACTGGGATTTGCAGCGGACCTATAACTACGATGTAAGTGGCCAACCGTACCCAGCGTTGACCGCGTCGGAAGTTCACGAGGAAGCCGGCCGTGAGAATTACTTGAACACCAATGTCTACACCGAATACGCACGTTCTTTCGGGGAACACCACGTGAAGGCGTTGGTAGGCACCCAGGCCGAGCTGATGCAAACCCGAGGCCTGATGGCAGAGCGCCAAGGCATCATTGTTCCTTCCATGCCGGTAATCGACGGTACGTCTGGCAATGATCCCAACGGGAAGCCCGTACCACCCGAAGTTTCGGGTGCCAACCAGCATTGGTCTACCCAGGGCTATTTTGGCCGGATAAACTACAACTACGACGAACGGTACCTGATTGAGGGTAATCTCCGCTACGACGGATCGTCACGGTTCCGCCAGGATAAGCGCTGGATTTATTCGCCCTCGGTTTCTGCGGGGTGGAATATATCGAATGAGCATTTTTGGTCGCCGATGCAACGGTATGTCAATGTGATGAAAATAAGGGGGTCATATGGCGAACTGAGTAACCAAAATACGGAAGATTGGTACCCGACCTATGTGGTGATGCCCATTAATAGTTCAAATGGTACGTGGTTAGTGAACGGCGCGCGGCCGAATACCGCTTCAGCGCCGGGGCTTATCAGCTCAACCCTTTCGTGGGAACAGGTCCGTACATGGAATTTGGGCGCCGATTTGGGGTTTTTGGGCAACCGCCTGAACGCGACGGTTGACTACTACACGCGGTATACCGATAACATGATCGGGCCGGCACCGGAGCTACCCGTGAACCTCGGAACGGCGGTGCCGATCACCAATAATACCGACCTAAAAACGACGGGCATCGAGCTGGAAGTGGGTTGGAACGACCGATTGGCCAACGGGCTGGGTTACCATGCACGCCTAATGATGGCCGACTCGCGAACCAAAATCACACGGTATCCTAATCCGACAGGAAAGCTGGATACCTACCTAGCCGGCCGTATGGCGGGCGAGATATGGGGCTACCGCACCGTAGGCATTGCCAAAACCCAGGAGGAGATGGATGCGCACCTGGCCGGCCTGCCGAATGGTGGCCAAAACCCGCTGGGCAGCAACTGGCAGGCCGGCGATTTGATGTTTGCCGACCTCAACGGCGATGGGCTGATCAATAACGGATCTAACACCATTGGTGACCATGGCGACCTTAGGGTAATCGGAAACAACTCCCCCCGGTACCTTACGTCGCTCGATTTGGGCGCCAACTTCAAAGGAATAGACTTGCGTGTGTTTTTCCAGGCCGTGCTGAAACGCGATTATTTTAACAACAATATTTATTTCTGGGGAACGGCGGCCTCGGTATGGAACACGGTGGGCTTGAAATCGCAAGCGGATTATTTCCGTGACGACCCGGACCATCCATTAGGGCTGAACGTCGACGCCTATTATCCCCGGCCACTGCTGAGCGATAAAAACCATCACGCGCAAACGGGCTATCTGCAGGATGCTTCCTATATCCGGCTGAAAAACCTCCAGGTCGGCTATACACTCCCTACACAACTCACCCAGAAAGTAGGTATCCAGCGCTTGCGGGTTTATTTCTCGGGCGAAAATATCTGGACCATTACCAAGATGGCCGAGATGTTCGATCCCGAGACCGTAGACGGAGGGTGGGAAGGAAACGCCTATCCGCTATCTAAGGTATATGCTTTTGGTCTCAATTTAACCCTGTAAAATGAATGCTATGAATCGGCTTAAGATAAAATCAATGATGCTGGCGGGTGTAGCCATGCTGGCACTTCACGCGTGTAATAAAACGTTCCTCGAACGGGAGCCGCTATCTGACGTTACCCCGGAAAATTACCTGGTGGAAGAATCACAGCTGGCGGCCTACGCTATCAACCGGTACGGTACGTTAACGATATTCGAGCATTTTAACAAAGATATGCACACGGATGTACAGGCGGGGCGGACCTATGACAACCGGTTTGTGCCCGGCGAATGGAAAGTGGGCCAAAGCGGCGGTGAGTGGTCGTTTACCGAGATTTTCCAGTGCAACTACTTCCTGCAAACGGTGGTGCCCCGTTTCGAAGCTGGCGAGATTGCTGGAAATGCAAGCACGATAGGCCATTATATCGGCGAGATGTATTTCCTACGGGCTTGGAATTATTTCCAGAAGCTCCAATCGCTGGGCGATTTCCCGATCATTAAGACCACACTGCCCGACCAGATGGATGTATTGAGGGAAGCAAGCAAGCGGATGCCCCAAACCGAGGTTGCCCGTTTTATCCTATCGGACCTCGATTCGGCCATTATGTTGATGAACGACGTGGCGCCCGATGGGAATAAGAACCGGCTGTCGAAAGCGTGCGCGCAATTGCTGAAGTCGCGCGTGGCCCTCTATGAAGGGACCTTCCTGAAATATTTCAGCGGCACCGCGTTCGTGCCCAACGGACCGGATTGGCCGGGCAAAAGCAAGGAATATAACGCATCGTACAACTTCCCATCGGGGAGCATCGAGGGGGAAATCGAATTCTTTCTGACACAGGCGATGGAGGCGGCAAAAGCCGTGGCCGACGCGGTGCCGCTGGTGGCCAATACCATGACGGCGCGGGCTGAAACCAGCAACGAGGCGTTTGCGTTGGCCAGTGAGGCCAATCCCTTTGCGCAGATGTTTAGCGAAACCGACTTGTCAGGCTACAGCGAAGTGTTGTTGTGGCGCGATTATGACCTCGGGCTCGGGATAATGAACTCCATCCCTAACGGTATCCAGGAACACAACGGATGGGGATATACCCGTGGTTACATAAACCGCTTTGTGATGGCAAACGGCCTACCCATCTATGCCTCGGGATCGGGCTATGCGGGCGATGACTACATCGAAGATGTGCGGAGAGATCGGGATGGCCGCCTGTGGCTCTTCCTCGCCCAGCCGGGGCAGATCAATATTTTGCATCCTTCGCCTTTAGGTACACACGCGACACCGATTGTGATTATTCCGGATATCCTCAATCTGCTCGGCAATCACGACAACCCGACGGGCTATATTGCTCGTAAGGGCTGCGTATATGACGGCGCGCAGCACGGCAACGGCCGCGGCGATGTGGGGAGTATCGTATTCCGGGCTGCGGAGGCATATCTCAACTACTTGGAAGCGTGTTACGAGAAGAATGGAAGCCTGGACGGTACGGCGCGGCTGTATTGGCAGCAAATCCGTCAACGGGCAGGCGTGGATACCGGTTTCCAGAAAACCATCGACGCCACTGACCTAACCATCGAGGCAACAAACGACTGGGCAGTGTATTCGGCCGGGCAGCCCGTAGATAAGGTGCTGTACAACATCCGCCGGGAACGGAGCTGCGAATTGATGGGCGAGGGATTGCGTTACATGGACTTGCGCCGGTGGCGGGCCATGGACCAGTTGATAGACCAGCCCTACCACGTAGAAGGCTTTAAATTGTGGGGGCCCATGCAGGAATGGTACGATGCGGATATGCTGACTTACGGCATCGGCGACCGGAGCGCCGTATCCGATCCGGCATTGAGCCCCTACCTGCGCATACACCAAAAAACGACCACCTCGTTGGCATACAATGGGTACCGCTGGACGATGGCCCATTATTTCAATGCCATAGCCATCCAACATTTTTTAATCACTTCCGATGGCAATGACGTAAATTCATCACCGATATACCAGAACCCGGGATGGCCCACCGAAGCCAATGCGGGACCAATCGGTTTTTAAATGCGGGCTAGCCATCGGGAGGCATCCGATGGACCGCTGAATATGAAAGAGCAGACGATGAAAAACAAAAAAGATTTCAGAAAGGTAACACGCCTACGCGATGTGTTTGCCCTATTGCTGATGGGCTTGGTATTTCACGCTTGGGGCTGTAAGACGAATGCTGTGCGGACCGATGGCGCCATTGGGCTGGACGGAACATGGCGCTTTGCAATAGACTCCAGTGACCGGGGCGTGGATGACCGTTGGTATGAAACCGAATTGGATGACCAAGTGAAACTCCCGGGCTCGATGACCACCAACGGGAAGGGGTTTGAGGTAAGTATCAATACACCGTGGACAGGCAGCATCATGGATTCGACCTGGTTTACCGATGACGCGTACGCTCCTTACAGGCAGCCAGGCAACATCAAAATACCTTATTGGTTACAGCCCGACAAATACTATAAAGGAGCGGCATGGTACCAACGGGAGATAACCATACCCGACACCGGATTTGAGGGAGGCGCGGAGCTTTTCCTGGAGCGGGCGCACTGGGAAACGCGCGTATGGATCGACGGTAACGAGGTCGGCATGCGGAATAGCTTGGGTACACCACATCGGTTTGATATCAGCCGATATGCTACACCGGGCAAGCACACGCTGTCTATCCGCGTGGACAACCGTGTGAAGGACATCAATGTGGGCATCAACTCGCATAGCATCTCCGACCATACGCAAAGCAATTGGAACGGGTTGGTAGGTGAACTAGCGATTTACCCGTTGCGGGCGACGGCAATTACGGATATGCAGCTTTTCCCCGACATCGACGCACATCAGGTGAAGGCAAAGCTGCATATCCGCCACGGCGGAACGGGGGGGGCGCCGGCTACCGTAAAGGTGAGCGCCATTGAAAAGGGCACGGGAAAGCGGCTCGCAACGGTAGAGCAGGCTGTTGTGCTGGCGGGAGATACCACTGCGGTTGAAGTAGCGTATGATATGGGAGATGATTTTACCATGTGGGACGAGTTCAACCCGTTTCTGTATGAAATGGAAGCCGTGCTGGTGACGGAGGGGACCGCCGAAACCGCAGTTTACGCGCCGTTCGGTATGCGTAACATCGCTGTGGTCGACGGCCAGATTCAGGTGAATGGGCGGCCGGTGTTTTTCCGTGGTACGCTCGAGAGCTGCATCTTTCCCGAAACGGGATACCCCCCCACTGCGGTGGCCGAATGGGCGCATATCTTCACCACCATCAAGGATTATGGCCTGAACCATGTCCGTTTCCACTCGTGGTGCCCGCCGGAGGCGGCTTTCCTGGCCGCGGATAGCTTGGGGGTATATTTGCAAGTGGAAAGCAGCTCATGGGCCAACCAAGGCGCTACATTGGGCGATGGCAAGCCGTTGGACGATTATATCTATGAAGAAACACGGCGTATGCTACAGGCCTACGGCAACCACCCCTCTTTTGTGCTCATGGCGTACGGAAACGAGCCCTCGGGCAAAAACCACGTGGCTTTCCTTACCGAATATGTGAAGCATTGGCGGGCCCAGGACGGCAGGCGCCTGTATACCACCGCGGCGGGTTGGCCCGCGATACCCGAAAACGACTTCAACAACATCCCCGACCCCCGGATACAGGGGTGGGGCGAAGGGCTTAATTCAATCATTAACGGACAGCCGCCGGCAACCGATTACGACTGGCGCGAGGATATTGCACGATACACCATTCCCACCATCAGCCACGAAATTGGACAATGGTGCGTGTACCCTGATTTTAAGGAGATCGATCGGTACACTGGTGTGATGAAAGCCAAGAATTTTGAGATATTCAGGGATCGGTTGAATACGAACGGCATGGGCGATTTGGCGGAAGATTTCCTAATGGCATCGGGAAAGCTCCAGGTGTTGTGCTACAAGGCCGACATCGAAGCAGCTTTCCGCACACCGGGCTTCGGCGGGTTCCAACTGCTCGATTTGCACGATTTCCCCGGCCAGGGCACGGCCCTGGTGGGCGTGCTTAACCCGTTTTGGGAAGAAAAGGGTTATGTGGATGGGGCTGAATTCAGCCAATTTACCAATGCCACGGTGCCGCTGGCCCGATTCCCCAAGATGGTTTACCTAAACAGTGAGCGGTTGGAAGTACCCGTGGAAGCCGCTCACTATGGGAAGGCGCCCATAACCGGCGCCGACGCATCGTGGCGCATCGTTGATGCGGAGGGAGACACCGTGGCCAGTGGCGCTTTCGGATCGATAGACCTGCCTTTCGGTAACAACATTCCGGTGGGGGAGGTGAGCTGGACATTGGAAACCGTCGAAGCGGCGGCTCAACTGACCTTGGAAGTGTCTATCGCCAATTACCGCAACCAGTGGGACTTCTTCGTGTATCCCGATGAAAAATACCGCTACGACGAAGGGATTTACATCACGGATAGGCTGGATGGTAAAGCGACTGCGCTGTTGGCCGAGGGAGGATCAGTGCTTTTGTCGCTTCGGAAATCGACACTACGGAAGGAAAAAGGCGGCGAAGTCGCCGTAGGGTTCTCCAGCATTTTCTGGAATACCGCTTGGACCCGTGGCCAGCCGCCCCATACATTGGGCATCCTGTGCGATCCGGAACATCCGGCACTCAGGGCATTCCCAACCGAATACCATAGCAATTGGCAATGGTGGGATGCCATGACCTACTCGAATGCCATCAATTTGCAGGCCGTGGACCAACGGTTGCAGCCGATTGTGCGTGTAATCGACGATTGGGTAACGGCACGGCCACTGGCGTTGGCATTTGAGTGTAACATTGGCAAAGGCCGATTGATGGTAACAGGCATCGATTTCCATC
>NZ_JBMQOC010000127.1:0-8585 GCF_053550995.1 Parapedobacter sp. | reverse complement strand
GCAATGTCCCATGCGCGCGGCACGGATACTGCGTCACTGCCGGATGACCACAAAAGCCAAAAAAAGCGCCCTGTCCAAACGCCAAAAGAGGGGACGCATAGCATCGGTCCCAAACGGTTATTGATCATAGAAGATGACCAAACCTTTGCCGACATCCTTGCGGCCTACGCCAAGGAGCAGGGATTCGAAACGCTCGTGGCCCACCAGGGAGATACCGGCCTACAGATGGCCATGGATTCGATGCCCCATGCGATCATCCTCGACATCATATTGCCTGTAATGGATGGATGGACCGTTCTCAAAAAATTGAAAAACAACCCGGGCACCCAAGATATCCCCGTACACCTGATGTCTGCAGACCAACCGGAAAAGCACGAAGCGGATACGGACACGGTCGGTTTCCTGGTGAAGCCCGCAAACAAGAGGTCCCTCGACGAAGTATTCAGCCATCTGCATAAAACAATCGATTTGCCGCTCAGGAAAGTGTTGGTTGTGGAAGACCATGAAATCCAAAGCGACAACCTGAAATCATTCCTTCAGGATAGCGGAATCGATGTAAAACAGGCATTTACAGGGGCTGAAGCAATGGATTGCTTAAACACTGGCGAGCATTACGACTGCATCGTGCTGGATATCGACCTGCCCGACATATCCGGGGTCGACCTATTGGATGATATCAAGCGAACCGGACTGCATGCCGATATACCGGTGATCATCAACACAGCCATGGAGCTCACAACCGACATGGCAAGCCGTATTTTGCAACATGCAAAGACCATGGTATTGAAGTCGGATAAATCAAACAGCCGTATCCTCGACGAGGTCCAGTTGTTCATAAACCGGCTTAATGACGACAAGCTATCCCCGAGCCGTATCCAGTCTAGCCACCCGGAATCGAAAACGATCCAGATGGACGATATCTTGACGGGAAAACATATCTTGCTGGTCGACGACGATATGCGGAATATCTTTGCATTAAGCACCGTGTTCGCCCCTTACAAGTTAACGATCCATACCGCCAACAACGGCAGGGAAGCACTCGAACTATTAAAAAACAATCCCCGCACCGACTTGGTTTTGATGGACATCATGATGCCGGAAATGGACGGTTACGAAGCCATCGAAAAAATCCGGGCCGACAAGCGGTTTTCGGCGCTGCCGGTGATCGCAATCACGGCCAAGGCGATGAAAGGTGACCGGCAACGCGTGCTCGATGTCGGCGCAAGCGATTATATTGCCAAACCCGTCGATGTGAATAAGTTGCTATCGTTGCTACGGGTCTGGCTAAGTTAAGTGGTAAGCAAATGGCGGTATCATTCGGAAACGTGGAAGAGTTAATAGCCTTGGTCAATAATGTCCATGGCTTGGATTTGGGTGGTTATTCGCGGGCATCGTTAAAACGGCGCATATCGCGTATCTTGGCGATTTACCAAATCGATTTCACCGTCCTAAAGGACAACTTGGTGAACGCTCCGGGGTTTTTCAACAAATTCCTTGTTGAAGTGACGGTTACTGTCACCGAAATGTTTCGGGACCCCGCCTATTACAAGACTTTGCGCGAAGACATCATCCCCTATCTCGCTACGTTTCCACATATCAAGGTATGGAGCGCAGGGTGCTCGACCGGCGAAGAGGTTTATTCCCTCGCTATCCTACTCCATAAAGAAGGGCTATACAACCGCACGTTTATTTATGGCACCGACATCAACATGGATGTTATCGAACGCGCAAAGCAGGGAATCATGGATCTGAAAAAGATGAAAACCTATTCCGACAACTACCTGCAAACGGCATCGGGCGACTCACTGTCTGAATATTATACCGCCAAATACGATGCCGCCGTCATTCATCACGAGTTGCGCAAGAACGTCTTATTTTCTACGCACAACCTCGTATCCGACGGTGTTTTCAATGAATTCCAATTGATTACCTGCCGCAACGTGCTCATTTATTTCAATGCAGACCTCCAACGCAAGGTGGTCGGCCTGTTTTATGCGAGTCTCGCCTTATTTGGCTTCCTTTGCTTAGGAGCGAAGGAAACACTTGCGCCCTATAACCTGGAAGGCAAATTCAGGATGATTAGCAAAACCCACAATATTTATCAAAAAATTGCTTGAGCTAAACAACCATATCGCCCATAAACTCCCCCACATCGGGATCCTCGTATTGGGCTGCTCAGCCGGCGGCTTCAAGGTGCTGATCAATATGCTCAAAGCGCTGCCTGCAGACCTGCCATTTGGCATTTTGGTCGTTATCCACCGGAACGCGAAATATGAGACCCGACTCGAAGAGAACCTTCGGAACAATTGCCGCGTTGCCATCAAAGTGGCCGAAGACAAAGAACCCATCCGACCCGCAACGGCATATTTTGCCCCTGCGGGATACCATCTGTTGGTGGAACCCGACCACCGCCTATCGTTGGATGCCTCCGAACCCGTGCATTTCTGCATACCGTCGATCGATGTGACCATGCAAAGCACCGTAGACGTCTACGGCCCCTCCACCGCCGCCATATTGCTATCCGGTGCCAATCACGACGGTGCGGCCGGTATGGCGGCTATCCATCGGGCCGGCGGATTATGCATCGTACAACATCCGCGCGACGCGGAAGTGGGGACCATGCCCGCCGCTGCCATCGCGCTGGATGCCGTACATGGCAGCCTCGACGCTGGCGAGTTGGTCCTGTTCTGCCAACAGTTGAATCACCGTATTTTTAGTCATTAGTTATGGAGAAATTGAAGTTAGTTATTGTTGACGACAAAGAAGAGAACGTACTTAGCCTGAAGGCCCTGCTAGCGGATATTGATAACCTGGACATCTGGGGGAGTACCTCCCCCAACGAAGCGCTCCGTTATTGCTGGAACAACGACGTCGCGATTGCCCTGGTAGATGTGCAGATGCCCGAAATAAATGGGTTTGAGTTCGTTTCACTCCTCCAGAGCAATCCCAAAACCTGGCAAATCATGGTCATCATGGTTACCGCCATTTCGAAGGAAGACAAATTCTTGCTCAAAGGACTGCATAGCGGTGCCGTAGATTACTTATACAAACCGCTTAATCCGGATATCACCGTCGCAAAGGTCAAATCTTTCATGCAGCAGGTATACATCCAACGGGAACTCAAACGCAAAAACGAAGAACTCGAACGTTCGCACATCGAGCTGGTAAAGGCCAAGAAAGAAGCAGACCAAGCCCGTAGCTCAAAGGAAAACTTCTTAGCCAACATGAGCCATGAAATCCGTACGCCCATAAACGGCATAACGGGCATCACGGCTATGTTGCGCAACTCTCCACTCAACGAACAGCAGGCCGAGTGGCTGGATTACCTCGAAAACGCATCGCAACAGTTGTTGCTCATCATCAACGACATCTTGGACCTCTCGAAGATCGACTCGGGAAAAATGCGGCTCGATTACGCGCGGACATCGCTGCCCAGCATCATCGAGGAACTCAACAACCTATTCAGCTACAAAGCCAAACAAAAAGGTATCGTTTTCCACGCCGTCACAGACAATAAGCTCCCCAAACACATCCTCGCCGATTCGCTGCGGCTCACGCAGATATTGAGCAACCTGATTTCGAACGGCATTAAATTCACCGAACAGGGCAGCGTAACATTGGAAACGAAGCTACTGAACAGCACGCAGCAACGGATCCAGGTTCAGTTTTCGGTGAAAGACACCGGTATCGGTATCAACAGCAATGCCATCGACAAGATTTTCCAATCGTTCGAGCAGGGCGAAGAAGGGATTACCAAACGCTTCGGAGGCACCGGCCTCGGACTGGCTATCGTGAAAAGGTTGGTCATCCTGCACCAAGGCCAGATCCATGCTTACAGTGAATTGGGGAAAGGCAGTGAGTTTGTGTTCCAATGCTGGTTTGACGAGGCCGATTCGGAAACGGCACCGAAATCCGACAAGAAGCAATACACCGATATGCCGGCCCTCAACGACGTTAACGTGCTCCTTGCGGAAGACAATGAACTGAATAGTTTCATGGTAACCCACATGTTGAAAACATGGGGTATTACGGTAGATACGGTGAAAAACGGAAGGGAGGCCCTAGACAAGGTGGAAAGCACCCCCTACAGCCTTATCCTCATGGACGCGCACATGCCGGTTATGAGTGGCTTCGAAGCCATCAAGACCATCAGGAGCGACCAACGGGAGCATATCCGGCAGATCCCAATCATCTCCATTTCGGCTTCCGTATTGCAGCGCGAACAGCAGGCCGCCTACGCCGCGGGGGCCGACGCAGTCGTAGGCAAACCTTTTGACCCCGTATCGCTCTACCAATTGATCAAAACACTCACGGAGGCAAAACGTAAAACCGATGCATCCTGTTAAATTTACAATTTAGTGATAAATTCACTTTTGTTACGCCCTAAATTCAACTACCTTTGGGCCGCAAACAAATAGCGCGCTGCTATGTTAGCATAGATAACGTACTATCTGAACATTAGATTTATACACAAAATGAAACAGTTTTTTTTAATTCCCGTAGTTGCGGGTGCAGTGTTAGCCGCTGCTTGCGGAGGTAACCAAAAAAGTGAAGAATCGTCGACGGAAGCAACGGAAGCAACCACCGAGCAGCAAGCTCCGGCAGCGGACATCCCCGGCTTGGCAGACGTGGCCGTAAGCAACGAAATCGCGCTGGAAGGCAACGATTTGATGCAGTACAGTGCAACACTTTTCCGGGTCAAAGCAGGCGAAACCGTAAAGCTGACCTTCAAGAATGTAGGTGAAATGCCGAAGGAATCAATGGGACACAACGTTGTTGTATTGCAACCCGGTACCGACCTCGCTGCTTTCGGCGGCGAAGCCATCAAGGCCGTTGATTCAGAATACATCCCGGCAACTTTCGCCTCTTCTATCATTGCTCACACCAAATTACTGGGGCCGGGCGAAACAGATGCGATTGAATTCACGCTGGAAAAAGGGGTATATCCATTCCTCTGCAGTTTCCCTGGTCACTACGGAGTGATGAATGGGAAAATCGTAGCTGAATAATAGATTACGAAATACAGGAACAATAAAACAAGACAGTCAACCGGCTGTCTTTTTTTGTTCCTTTTTCTGCGTAAATGCAATTATTATGTACCTTTGGCCATCGAATTGAATAACTTCATCACATGCAGTACGACGTCATTATCATCGGCAGTGGCCCCGGCGGATATGTTGCCGCCATCCGTTGCGCGCAATTGGGTTTGAAAACAGCCGTTATCGAAAAATACAGCACGTTTGGTGGCACTTGCTTAAATGTAGGGTGCATTCCATCGAAAGCGTTGTTGGATTCCTCCGAACATTACCACAATGCTGCCCACCACTTCGGTACCCACGGCATCAACCTCAGCAACCTGACGTTGGATATGAAGCAGATGATCGCCAGGAAAGACGATGTCATCGCCCAAAATGTGGCTGGCATCGCATTCCTGTTCAAAAAGAACAAAATTGACAGCTTTGTAGGTGTTGGCTCCTTTGTCGATAAAAACACGGTGAAGATAACCGCGGAAAAAGGGAAGACCGAGCAGATCACAGGCAAGCATGTCATTATCGCGTCGGGTTCCAAACCCACTGCCCTTCCCTTTCTACCCATCGACAAAAAGCGGATCATCACCTCCACGGAAGCCTTGGCACTGAAAGAGGTTCCCAACCACTTGATCATCATCGGCGGTGGCGTTATCGGATTGGAGCTGGGGTCGGTATATGCACGGCTGGGTGCCAAGGTATCCGTAGTCGAATATGAAAAAACCATCATTCCCACGATGGATGGCGGATTAGGCAAGGAATTGCAGCGCGTATTGAAAAAATCGCTCGGCATGGAGTTTTACCTTGGCCACAAAGTAACCGGTGCCACCGCCAAGGGCAAGAAGGTAACCGTCAACGCGGAAAACGCGAAGGGCGAAGCCGTCACCTGGGAAGGCGACTACTGCATCGTGGCCGTGGGCCGTACCGCTTATACGGAAGGCCTTGGATTGGAAAACATCGGCATCACCCTGGAAGAACGGGGGAAAAAGATACCCGTGAACGAACACCTCGAGACCCCGGTAGCAGGGGTCTACGCCATCGGCGATGTGGTAAAAGGGGCCATGTTGGCCCACAAGGCCGAGGATGAGGGCGTCTACGTGGCCGAGCGACTGGCAGGCCAGAAACCCCACATCGATTACAATCTTATTCCGGGGGTGGTATACACCTGGCCCGAAGTGGCCAGCGTTGGCAGAACCGAAGAACAGTTGAAAGCCGAAGGCCATAAGTACAAAACAGGTTCCTTCCCCTTCAAGGCCAGCGGTCGCGCCAAGGCCAGCGGCGACACGGATGGCTTTGTAAAAGTGTTGGCCGATGCCGACACCGACGAGGTATTGGGTGTGCACATGATCGGCCCCCGGGCCGCAGACATGATTGCCGAAGCAGCCGTAGCCATGGAGTACCGTGCCTCGGCCGAAGACATCGCGCGCGTGTGCCATGCCCACCCGACCTATACGGAGGCACTGCGCGAGGCCTCGCTCGCCGCAACGGATAACCGCGCGATACACATGTAAAATAGCAATGAATTTCCACACTCGAAAATGGGTCAAGCCGGAGGACCTGAACCCGAATGGAAGCCTCTTCGGTGGCACATTGCTCCGGTGGATAGACGAGGAGGCGGTCATTTACGCCATTGTGCAGCTGAGCAATCCGTATGTGGTCACCAAATTCATTTCCGAAATCAATTTCGTGAGCTCGGCGCGACAGGGCGACATCATTGAGCTGGGAATCACCGCCACGGAGTTCGGTCGTACATCCATCACACTCACCTGCGAAGTACGCAACAAAATCACGCGGAAAAGTATTCTAACGATAGATAAACTGGTATTCGTAAACCTCGATGAAGATGGAAACCCAACCCCGCATGGGAAGACGGAAATTACTTATGCATACGCTGGAAATAAGCCCTGAACCCAGCATATTCTGGGTTAAACCTTAACCTTCGCGGCGTAATTTATGCTCTACGAAAAAGGGCGCGAAAGGGATCAGTGAGGCACCGAAATACGTCGCCACCCGTTTAAATGCCCATTTGTACCGGTCCCAGCACATTACCAGTAAATACGCGTACGCTACGAAAAGAATACCGTGGATCCAGCCCATATACGTGACCGCCAACGGCATTCCCGCGAAATACTTCAGTGGCATGGCCACAAAAAAAAGGAGGATGGTCGAAATGCCCTCAATGATTGCCACGTTCCGGAAATACCTAAGTGTAGTTTTAGCTGTACCCATGTCATAATGTTCAAGCCGCAAAGTAAACCATAAATTTTCCAAGGACCGACCAATCATTAAGGTATGACCAAAATGTGACGCACCGGTCCTCACCCTTTTCCGCCTTCCGGTTATAAAAGAAAATATGTAAGTTTGTAACCATCATACATGTCCAGCGCAGCAACATAAACATGAATCAATCTCAAGAAAGCAACAAAGATATATGAACTACGACATCATTGTAATCGGAAGCGGGCCGGGTGGCTACGTAGCCGCCATCAGGGCTTCCCAACTTGGATTTAAAACCGCCATCGTGGAAAGGGAATCACTTGGTGGCATCTGCCTCAATTGGGGCTGTATCCCTACCAAGGCGCTGCTTAAGAGCGCCCAGGTATTCGAATACCTCAACCACGCCGCCGATTACGGCATCAAGGTAAATGGCGGCGAAGCTGATTTCAGCGCCATCGTCAAGCGTAGTCGCGGCGTAGCAGACGGCATGAGCAAGGGCATCCAGTTTCTGATGAAGAAAAACAAAATCGATGTGATCATGGGCACCGCCAAAGTCAAAAAGGGCGGCCAGGTTGAAGTCAACGGCTCGGACGGCACCAAAACATACACGGCAAAACATACGATATTGGCCACGGGAGCGCGGTCGCGCGAACTGCCCAACTTGAAGCAAGATGGAAAGCGCATCATCGGATACCGCCAGGCCATGAACCTCGAAAAGCAACCCGAATCCCTTGTCGTGGTGGGCTCGGGAGCCATCGGTGTCGAATTCGCCTATTTCTACAATGCCATCGGCACGAAGGTCACCGTTGTGGAATACCTCGACCGTATCGTGCCGGTAGAAGACGAAGAAGTATCCAAACAATTGGAACGGAGCCTGAAAAAGGCCGGCATCAATATCCTTACCAGCGCCGAAGTGCAATCGGTGGACACCTCAGGAAAGCGCTGCAAGGTACAGGTCAAAACCGCCAAAGGTACCGAAACCATCGAAGCGGAAACCGTGCTGTCGGCCGTTGGGATTACGCCCAATATCGAAAACCTGGGCTTGGAAGAAGCCGGCGTCAAAACAGACAAGGGCCGCGTAGTGGTAGACGATTTCTACAAAACCAATGTAGATGGCGTGTATGCTATCGGCGACATTGTCAAAGGCCAAGCGCTCGCGCATGTCGCGTCGGCGGAGGGCATTACCTGTGTCGAGAAAATAAAAGGGATGGACGTATCGCCGATTGATTACAACAACATCCCCGGCTGTACCTATTGCACACCGGAAATCGCGTCGGTGGGCTATACCGAAAAGGCAGCCAAGGATGCCGGCTATGAAATAAAAGTGGGTAAATTCCCATT
>NZ_JBMQOC010000126.1:0-75472 GCF_053550995.1 Parapedobacter sp. | reverse complement strand
TAACGTTTATCCATTTTTGCTATTTTTTGAATTTCTGCTTCTTTGCACTTTGCGATTCATTTCCGGCCATCCGACCACAGGTGAGGCGATTTTTCAAAGCCGCCCCACAAACAATCTCGTCTTATACGATAGCCTTACCTTTCCCTGCCGCTGGTGTCTCTGGAATAGTCGTTCGAGCGCCACCGTCATTGCAGGCAACACAGGCGATGCCTCATCCGGCAGAAAGGAATACGAGAGTGTACGGCCAAGCAGCTGCGGATAAGTGAGCCAATCGACATGCCCAAAAACGCGGTATCGTGCCCGTGATGGGGCAAAAAAGGAACGTACCTCTGCCGTGTCCATTTTGCGTTGACTCACACTGAGGTAATCTGTGGCATATTCGCGGACAAAGCGCTCATAGGCTGCCTCGAAGGCACTGCGCGTATTCCGCAGGTTCCACACGACAGCCACAAACGGCGATTTGCGCCCCGCTCGCGCAAACTCCGTCCGGGTTTTAGCCAGATCGAACCAATGAAAGGCCTGCGCAGATACAAACAGGTCTACCGAACCACCGGGCAAGCCCGTCGCTTCGGCAGTACCATCCAAGAATATACATCGCTGGCAGCCACCCAATCGCCGGTGTGCCAAACTGCGCATATAGGGATTGGGCTCTACTACATAAATCCGGCTACCCCACTTAGCGACCAACTCCGTGAAAATACCCGTACCCGCCGCGATATCGGCAATAACCATGTCGGGAGTAATGGGAGTGGTTTCGCCGAGATAGTCGAGCAGCGCCTGCGGGTAGCCCGGCCGAAACCTGTCGTAGTTCTCGGCACGATCTGAAAACCGCTGTATACTATCTTGCTGCATGGGCAATTCGACTCCGAACTGAATAAGCTTTTGATTGGTTCCTTAGTTATCTCAAGGGGAGTAAAAGTAGGCAAATCGATCGATAAATGGGACCACCCATCGATGAATTCACCAAGGTTCGGGAATGCTTTTTGAACAATGAAATTAAACACACTGATTATTAATAATATACAATATCTTAATATTTTTTTTTAATAAGTTTTGCAAAACAGAGAATCATTTTATTAAGTTTGCATTAGTTATTACATTATAACCAATTATCGCGCAGTGAAGATTCGTCAAGACCATTTAAAGAAAGCCCTATTTAAGCTACTTTATTACCATGGAGCACTCTCCGTTGCTGAGTTGAGTATGCACACGAATAAAAGTGTGCCCAACATCACTAGCGTAATAAACGGGCTATTGAACGATGGTTATGTGATCGAGCACGGCTTGGCACCTTCCACCGGGGGTCGGCGTGCCGTGACGTACCGGCTTAACAAAAAGGTAAAGACGTATTTTATTGCCGTGGCGATGGACCAGTTTATCACACGGATTGTTATCTATAACCTAGCGAACGAAGCGATATATCCCGAAACGGCCTTTTCCCTGCCCTTACCCGATAATACGGAAGCTTTCCAGCAATTGTGTATAGCGATTGATCGCTATATCACTTCGGCAAACATAAAACGCGAAAACGTCGTGGGTGTCGGTATTGCCATGCCGGGGTTTATCGATGTAGAAAAAGGGATAAATGCTTCCTTTTTCATCGACGATGACCATACAAGCCTACGCGATCGCCTCGCCCAACGGTTGGGCTTACCGGTATATATCGAAAACGACTCCAGTGCCATTGCCATCGCCGAACTGCATTTCGGGTCGGCCAGGGGTTTGCGAGACGTAATGGTCGTTAATATGGGCTGGGGAATCGGATTGGGGATGATTGTCAACGGAAGCCTATTCAGGGGTCATAATGGGTATGCCGGCGAATTCAGCCATATTCCGCTTTCACATAGCAACAAGCTCTGCTCCTGCGGCAAACGGGGGTGCATGGAAGTGGACGCCTCGTTACTCGTTGCTGTTGAAAATGCGAAGCGGGCGATAGCAGAAGGCACCACATCGAGTTTGGAGCGGCTTTTCGCTGCGCCCACCAAATCCGAGGGGGACCATTTGATTGACGCGGCCCGCAAAGGCGATCAACTGGCCATCATAGCGATTTCAGATGCGGCGTTTATGATGGGCAAGGGCATTGCAACCCTTATCCATATCATGAACCCCGAGCGGATTGTATTGAGTGGCCGGGGTGCGGCCACGGGCAACCTGCTCATTCCACCCGTGCAGCGTGCCATCAACGAGTTCTGTATCCCGAAACTTGTAGAACATACAACCGTGGTGGTTTCCGATCTGGGGTATGAGGCTGAACTATTAGGGGCCGTCAGCTTGATTATCGAAAGTAGCACGCCACACCAATTGATGAAAACCAATTCACAAACAAAGCCGCAAACGGCTGATTATTAATTTTATTGATGATAAAATATGACATGAAACTTTACTGAAACTGAGATTCGTAACCTTATTTTTTAACCAAACAAATAAACACACACAACATGAGAATTTTGTACAAAAAGTTATGCATGGCGATCGTGATTACCTTGGGTACGCTGATCACAGCTTATGCACAGCAAACCGTTACCGGGGTGGTAACGGATGCGAATGGGCCAGTACCCGGCGTGTCCGTGTCGGTAACGGGCACTAGCAGGGGGACCCAAACCGACACGGAAGGACGTTATTCCATCCAGGCGTCGCAGGGCGAAACGTTGGTGTTCTCTATCATCGGGTATACACGTCAGACCGTCGTCGTTGGCAATTCGGCGACCATTAACGTCACACTGGAAGAGGATGCCGGCCAGTTGGATGAAGTGGTCGTTACGGCATTGGGTATCCAGCGCGCGCCCAAGGAGCTCGGGTACGCGATGAGTATCGTCGAATCGGAAGAACTTACCAAAACGGGCAGTCCGAACTTCGCAGGTGCTTTATATGGCAAAGCACCGGGTGTACGGATATCAGCTGCTCCCGGAGGTGCGACCTCTGCCATCAACATCAATATCCGTGGCACCAATTCCATTACCGGTAATTCGCAACCGCTTGTTATTATCGACGGTGTGCCCATACGGCAATCATCATTCAACAACTCGGACTACTGGGGCGACCAGCGTTCGCGCGGTAATGGCCTCGAGGATCTGAACCCCGAAGATATCGAATCGATCAGCGTGCTTAAGGGTGCTTCCGCCGCTGCATTGTACGGTTCTGAGGCTATGAACGGTGTTATTCTAGTGACAACAAAATCCGGTACGGGAGGTAAGCGCTTCTCCATCGATTTCAATGCGACCTACACCAATGACCGTATTGCTTATTTGCCACGATTCCAAGATGTAAGAGGCGCCGGGTACGACCCCTCCTATGCAGACGTTGGACAAGCGGAAGACATGTTCTTCTACTACGACCTCGATGGCGATGGTGTGACAGAAACCCGGGCGCCAGCTAACACAAGCCTCAATTTCGGACCTAAGTTCGATGGACAGCCCATTCTCTCGTGGGATGGCCAGATGAGGCCATATGAGGCCCAGAATGCTTACCACAGGTTTTTCAACAATCCGAATAATACCATATTGAACGTGGCACTGGGCCATTCATCCGACAATTCCAACACGCGTTTCTCTCTGACGCGCCAGGATAACCAGATGACAGCAATCGATTCGTACAATAAACGGAACATAGCCAACCTCAATAGCACGTTCAAATTGGGCGAAAAATTCACGACCGACGTAGTAGTCAATTTCGTCAACCAACATACCTACAACCGGCCGTTCCTGACCGACCGGCTGATCAACAATTTCACGGGGATGATCTCGACGTTTGACAATCCCCAATGGTACATCAACAAGTACCAAACGAGTCTCGGTTACCGGTTTGTTACGGGAACGGACCAAAGCCTCACGCCCGAAGAAAACATTACCTACAACGGCTACCGGGGTGATGTTCTTGATTATATGTGGAATGTAAAGGCCAAACAATACAACGAATACTCCAATCGCCTCATCGGTTCATTCACCAACACGTGGCAGATCACATCCGATTTATCCGTCCGTGGTCGCTTTTCGGCTGACCTGACCGCGATGAAAACCGATGACAAGGAACCTAACCGGATTCCCTTAGCCTACGGCAACAGTGGTTATTTTGGTTTGGGTCAAATGAATGGGAGCGTATACTATGCAGACTTACTTGCCACATACGAAAAGCAGGTCACGCCTAATTTCACCTTGGGTGCAATGGTTGGCTACACGGCCACCAAAACGGAAGAAACCTATTCTCAACGGGAAACCAATGGCGGGTTGAGTGTACGCGACTGGTTCGACCTGAATGCGTCGGTAAACCTCACGTCGTTTAACACGCGCTATAATTACCGCCGTAATATGCTCCGCGATGCAGTATTCGGCATGATTCGCACAAACTTGAAAGATTACTGGTTTGTAGAAGGTACTTTAAGGCGTGAACGCATTTCGACAATGCATCCAGACAACAACGTTTTACTTTACCCCTCGGTAAACTCCAGCCTAATCCTGTCCGATGCCTTTACCTTGCCCACAGCCTTTGATCAAGTTAAATTAAGGGCATCTTGGGGAATCGTGGGTAATTACCCGGGCATCTACCAAAGTGCGCTGAGTTACTCACAGAGCACCCTCGGCAACCAAGGTACCGGAACGGCTGTATTGTACACGAATGTACCCACCTCATCGTTCGGCAACGAAGGTATTAAACCCGAAACCAAGCATGAAGTGGAATTTGGATTGGAAGCCCGTCTGCTCAACTACCGGTTAGGTCTTGAGGTTAACTATTACGACGGCCAAATCAAAGACCAGATTCTCAACTATACGTTACCCATCACTACCGGTGCTTCTTCTATCCTAGCCAACGTGGGCACACTACGTAACAAAGGATGGGAATTTGCTATCAACGGCACACCTGTTAGCAACAGCAACTTCCAGTGGAATTCCATTCTTAATTTCGCGATGAACCGTAACGTGGTTGAAGAACTACCGGGTGGTGCCAGCGAATTGCTCCACCGCGATTACGATGGCGCCGCCGCCCAGTTGATTTCGAAAGTGGGTGAGCCCATGGGCGACATCATGGTGCACCCAATCGCAACCGACGATCAGGGCCGTAAGATTGTGATGGACAATGGCCTTTATCAGCTCGACGCCGATTCGTGGATTAAGGCCGGTAATGCCATGCCGAAGGTTGTCGGTGGCTTCATCAACACGTTCACCTATAAAAACCTAACGCTGGATGCACTGATCGATTTCCGTTGGGGCGGCCATGTGATGCCCACCGGTATCAATTGGATGACCAGTCGCGGCTTGACCGAAGAAAGCCTGAACTATATGGACGAAGCCCATGGCGGTATCAGCTATTATATCGATGCCAATGGTAAAGGCGTAGCTTATACAGGCACATCTGGCCCGAACGGCGAAAAAGTTTTCCATGATGGCATGTTGATGGATGGCGTATTAAGCGATGGTAACGCCAATACAAACATCATCTCACAGGTTGCCTATTATGCAAATACGTATAACTGGGGTGGACCGCAATATTCCTATTCGCGCTACGAGCTATATGTAAAGAAAAACAATTACATCAAGATGCGCGAATTGTCGTTAGGTTACCGTCTGCCTAAATCGTTCGCTGCAAAATTAGGGGCTGAGAATCTGCAACTCTCGGTATTTGGACGGAATCTTTTCTTTATCTATCGTTCGATAAAGGACCTGGATCCGGAACAAATGACCGGCGGATCCAACTGGATTAACCAAGTCTCCAATGCAGGTACAAGTCCGGCTACCCGAACATTTGGTGCCATGTTACGCGCAAGTTTCTAATTCCTAAAGAAAAAAAGAAATTCTAATGAAAAAGTATCTCATCATATTAGGAGTGTTCACCGTTTCTTCTTCCATCATGACGTCGTGTAAGAAGTCATCGTTCGACGATTTCTACCGCGATCCTTCAAAGGTAACCGAAGTTACCGTGGACAAACAGTTTGCAGGAATGCTTTATTCTTATCGTGAACTAGTCGTACCCAGTTATTGGAATTATTTCGTCATCCTCCGGACGACGGCAAACCGATATATCCAAGCAACTGGATGGGCAAACGAACCCAATCAGCTTACCCCCGGTGCCGCTGCAATCTCGGATCGGTGGGGTACCTATTACAGTGGGTTGGCACAGTTCAAGGAACTCGAGAACGTCTACAACAATGCACCGACCGAAGAGCAACAGGAAAAGCGTATATTCTACCTGGCTGCAAAAATTTTCTTCTATGACCAAACCCAGCAGATTGTGGATCTTCACGGTGACATCCCGTGGACACAGGCCGGCACATTGAACGCAAACGGCGGCGACTACTCGGTTTCCTACCCGGCATACGATAGCGCCGAAGACATCTACACCACGATGCTGGATGACCTGAAAGCCATCAGCACTGAGCTGAATACGCTGACAATTCCATCGACCATCCAAAACAGCTTCTCTACCCAAGATCTCATCAACAACGGCGATCTGATGTTATGGAAGCGGTATTGCAATTCGTTGCGGTTGCGGATGCTTACCCGGGTGTCCGATGCGTCCTCCTTTTCCGACCGGGCCCAACAGGAGCTTGCAGAAATTGTCAACAATCCATCGGCGAATCCATTAGTGTTGGCCAATGACGACAATATCCAGCTCGATGTATTCAGCCACGAGACGGGCATTAATTCCACGGGTCTACGCGATGGGATTGAAAGCTGGAACGCTAATATTGCCGGCAAGGTTATGATTGACCATATGCTCGATAACGAAGACCCGCGCCTCCCTTTCATATTCGAGCCGGGAGCCGAAGCTGACGGTGATTTCCAAGGCCTTGACCAATCGCTGACCAGTTCCGTGCAGACAGGCCTCATCAATGATGGTGTGCTTTCCATTTATAACCGATCTACGTATTCCAGAAACCAATATTTCCCTGGAATCGTTATCACGGCCTCCGAAGTCAATTTCCTGTTGTCGGAATACCATACCAAAAACGGGAATAATGCAGCGGCAAAAACTGCATTCGAAACGGGGATCAAAGCATCCATTGCGCTGGTCCAGGATATTAGGGCAGTAAGTAATGACAACACGACCGCAGCAGCTGATGCGCCGACAACTGGAGCCGTTAATGCCTACATTTCCAACATTGGATGGGGTACAGACAACCTCCAGTTGATTGCCACCCAAAAATGGCTGCACTTCAACATCATCCAACCCCTCGAGTCATGGGCCGAGATCAGGCGATTGGATTTCCCAACCTTCGAATTCCGCGTAGACCCGTCCGATATGCAGAAAACGGTGCCTGTTAAATGGAACTTACCGGACTCTGAACCAACCTATAACGGGACGAATTATCAAGCTGTTCAAGCCAATGACAACGTAAATACCAAACTTTTTTGGGACGTTAATTAATCACCTGCCCAAACACACAATCAGAAAAGCCACTCCCGGGTGGCTTTTCTTCGTCTAAATCGTTATATTCGTTTAATCTTTTATATTTCAGACAATCACTTCACTCCGGCTATCCAAAAAACCAAAGACAATGAACATGAACACTATTATCCGATTGACATTCACCACAACCATTTTGGTGCTCGTAGTAGCTGGCTGTCAAAACGCCAACGATGAATCTGCGAAACCCAAGATTGCCATTGCCGGGCTTGCCATTGAATCGAGCACATTTTCGCCAGCCACTACCGACGCTGCAGCATTCCATCCCAGAAGGGGCCAAGAAATTTTTGATTATTATCCGTTCTTTCGCGACGGTTCCGCGCTGCGCAATGCTGCCGAATGGGTGCCTACACTAACGGGGAAAGCCATCCCCGGTGGAGCAGTAACCCCCGAAGCATACGAAGCATTAGTCAGCGAAATGCTGGATTCGTTAAAGAAACATGCACCCTATGACGGCCTGTTTTTCGACATCCATGGCGCCATGAGCGTCGTCGGCCTCGACGATGCCGAAGGCGATCTCATTACCCGCATTCGCGAGGTGGTGGGCCCCGAAACCATCATTTCCACTAGTATGGACCTACACGGACATGTAACCGAGCGGCTCGCCGCCTACTCGGATCTGATTACCTGTTATCGCCTGGCGCCCCATGAGGATGCCATGGAGACCAAGCAACGAGCCGTACAAAATCTCATGGACAGGTTGGTAGCTGGCACCGGAAAGCCAGCGTATAAAGCATGGGTCTCTATCCCCATCCTACTGCCCGGCGAACAGACCAGTACACGCATTGAACCGGGAAAAAGCCTCTATGCCGCCGTAGAACCGGCCGCTGCCCAAGCGGGTGTGATAGATGCCGCCATTTGGATGGGGTATCCGTGGGCCGATGAACCGCGCAACCACGGATATGTTATGGCTGTTGGCGATGATAGCACCAAAGTGAAGGCGACCGCCGAAAAACTCGCTGAAAAATTCTGGCAGTCACGCCATGACTTTGATTTCGTAGCACCTACGACAACCTTAGAGAACGCGCTGGACATGGCCATAAAAAGCGACAAAAAACCCTTTATCATCAGCGACATGGGCGACAACCCCACCGCGGGCGGTGCGGGAGACGTAACCAAAACATTGATGGATGTGTTGGCGCACAAGACGTTTAAGTCGACAAACGGCCCTACCTTTATCTATGCATCGCTTCCTGGACCCGATCTGGTAGAAAAAGCCCTACAGGCAGGCGTAGGGAACCCCGTTGAGGGCATGGTGGGGGCTCTCGTAGACCACCGGTTTGCGCCACCGCTGAAATTAGCGGGCACCGTACATGCCATCAAATCGGGCGATCGGGATGCAGAAGTGGAAGTCGTGGTAAAGATCAACAATAATTACGTCATCGTAACCAAAAAACGTAAACCCTACCACCACGAAAAGGACTTTACGGATCTCGACCTCAGACCCCGGGAAGCTGATATCCTGATGGTGAAAATCGGCTACCTCGTGCCCGAACTCTATGACATGCGCGGCGATTGGGTCATGGCACTTACCGCCGGCGGCGTAGACCAGGATTTACAGGGATTGCCGTACAAACGCATCCAACGTCCCATGTACCCGTTTGATAAGGATATGGCCGACCCCGACTTGTCGGCACGCTTCATACCGCTATCGCATGAATATAAACAGAAAAATAAGTCATCAGGTGGGTAGGCAATGCCTTAAAATGCTAAACAGAATTAGCAGAATTGCAGGCCCAGGAAAAAACGTTAGGATGGCACATCGTCCTATCCAAGGATACCTTTGGCTTCTTTAAAAATTCGTAATTTAACACTTTTTAACTAGGAGAAATTGATTTTTAATTTTATGTTTGTATCAGTAATCAACCGTCAGTGCGGAAAAAAATAGTGCAGCGTTTACGATTGATGAAAAAACATACAGCTGAAAATGCTGCCATTTTGGATAGAACACAACAGTAACGGCCACTGGGCCCATAAAGATTTTGGTTTGTTTTAATAGGTAGGAAGAAGCTGGTTACCGCCCGGTAACCGGCTCTTCCATTTTTTAACCCCGTTGTAGCGTTAAATCGCCGTCGTCTTTTCCAGCAACCACTGCCGCTCTTCCTCCACCAAATGGGGCGTCAGTCGACCGTAAACCATTGCATGGTAATCATTTAACCATTTTATATGTTTTGTTTCCAAAAGCGACCGGTCAACCAACTGTGTATCGATATAGCACAAGGTCAATGTTTCAAATGCCCTAAAGGTACCGAACAAGCTGTCGGCATAGGGGATGCTCAGCACTAAGTTTTCGATGCGGATACCATATGCGCCCTCACGGTACAAGCCGGGCTCGATAGAGGTCACCATACCCGGCTCAATGGGCACATCCACCGCAGCGGCATTAAAGACCTGCGGGCCTTCGTGCACATTGAGGAAGAAGCCAACGCCATGCCCCGTACCGTGGCCATAATTGCGCAGTTCGTCCCACAACGGCTTTCGCGTAAGGGCATCAAGCTGGTAGCCCCGAGTTCCCTCCGGAAACACCGCCATACTGCCCTCGATCATTCCCTTGAGCACCAACGTATAGTCCGTCCGTTCTTCGGCCGTCGTATGGCCCAACGACACCACACGGGTGATATCGGTGGTACCGGTACGGTATTGGCCTCCTGAATCGACCAACAGCAACCCTTCGGGCCGCAATTCAATGCTGCTGGCTTCCGTGGCCTTATAATGAGGCAATGCCCCGTGGGCGCGGTACCCTGCAATCGTATCGAAGCTCTCACCCACGAAGCCGGCCTGTTCGGCGCGGAATCGCCGAAGCCGCTCGGCCAAGGATAGCTCCGTAATGGTTTCGTTACCGATAGCCTCTTCCAACCATTTGAAAAACCGGGTGAGGGCTATTCCGTCTTTCACCATCGTTTCGCGGATATGTGCCACCTCCACCTCGTTCTTCACCGCCTTAAAACGCGTGGTTGGATTGAGGTCTTCCTGTACGTAGGGCAGTAGCGTGTTGTATAAGCGGCTGCATGTACGCCGTGGGTCGAGTAGGAAGGTCTTTCCGGATAAGCCTGCTAAGTGGGCACCCACTTGGGCATAATCCGCCGTTTCCACACCAGACGCACGGAGCGATGCCCGGTCATGCCCAGATAGCTTCGTTTGATCGATGAACAACAGGGCACTGTCGTTGGTGACCAAGGCAAACGCCAGCACCACCGGATTGCAAATGACGTCGCTGCCCCGCATATTCAGCAACCAAGCAATATCGTCTAACGACGAGATGAAATGGGCCCCTGCATGGTGCCGCCGCATCTCAGCGCGCAGCCGACCGAGCTTGGAGGCGGTCGATTCGCCGGTAACCGCCTCTTCGACGAGATATGCCGGGTTTTCCGGCAACGAAGGTCGGTCGGACCACAAGGGTGCCAACAGGTCTATATCTTCCAATACGGTTATCCCCGCGGCGAGCAATGGTTTCCGAACGGAAGCAGCCAACGATGCGGACATTAACCAACCATCGAATGCCACCGTAGCACCCGGGGGTAAATTGGCGGCCAACCAATCAGCATATTCGGCAGCATGCTGCACTTTCAATTTCACCAATTCATAGCCGCTATCGGCGAGTTGTTCGCGGGCTTGTACGAAATAACGCGAATCGGTCCATAGACCGGCGAAAGATAAGGTAATGGCCAATGTGCCCGCAGAACCTGTGAAACCCGACGCCCAAGCGATGCATTTATAGCGGTCGGGCAGGTATTCACTGATATGCGGGTCGGACGATGGAATGATATACGCATCGATATGCGCCTGCTCCATCAAGCTGCGGATTGCAGCCAATTTATCTATATAGGTCATCTGCTTCACTTTGATGGTGGGCAAGTTACGAAATATCAAAAAATACTTACATTAGGGCCAACAAATTACAGTAGATTATGGATAATATTTTAGACTTGCTCAATGGCAGCCTTGGTAAGGAGGTCGTTGATGGCATCACGCAAAAAACGGACGCATCTGCCGAACAAACGCAAGCGGTAGTTTCAACTGCTCTTCCTGCGTTGTTGGGCGCATTGAAAAACAATGCGAGCGGCGGAGATGCACAGGGCATCCTGAATGCCCTCGGTTCCAAGCACGACGGAAGCATCCTTGACAATCTTTCAGGTTTTTTAGGAAACGACGATACTTCTGATGGTAATGGCATATTGGGCCACGTGCTCGGCAACAAGCGGGGTGCTGTGGAACAGGCAATCAGCGGTAAAACCGGTGTATCATCCAGCACGGTTTCTAAAATACTCGCCATGCTGGCTCCCATCGTCATGGGCTATCTGGGCAAACAAAGCCGCAATAACAACGTGAGCGATGGCGGTGGATTGACCGATATGCTGGGCGGCATGCTAGGCGGCCAATCCGGCGGTGGCAATGTGCTGGGTGGCCTGTTGGACCAAAATGGGGATGGCAAATTGGGCGTTGATGACGTAGGCGGCTTACTTGGCGGATTTTTTGGCAAGAAATAACAAGTGAGAAGGTATCTAAGGTCTGGTGGCCGTGCCCCTGCCTTAGACACCTTCTTCATTCGAGCGCTCAGAACCTGGCCCACACCGTGAACCTTCCCCCCGGTGCCGCGTCGCCGTTGATGTACCAGTCAATCGGATCTGCTTGCTGCATGTTGTCAGACCACTTGAATTCCACATCGCCCACCGACGACAGCCCCAACGCACGAAGCGGGACCTCCACCATTAGCCGGTTGCCTGCTACGCGATGTGCCACCTCCCCCACAAGTTGCCAGCCGCCGTCCTTGAATTGCTGGAGTTGATTACCCTGTACTACACGGAAATCAAAGCCATTCCAGCCCGATTGATGCGATCGATCGGTGTTCAGCCAAAGCGTCATCCAATCATCCGCTGAAAGCGGGGTAATCTCATTGACCGTGCTTATGTAAAAATGCAACGCCGATTTGGTAGCTGCTATCTTCAGGGTATCCAAATCATTCCGGCCGGTTTTATTATCATAGATCACCTTCGGTTCGGATTGGGCTCCTGGGTGTTGGCGATGTGTGACGTCGCCAACATAATCGACATAGCATGGGTTTATTTTATCCCAATCGGACCAGTTAGTCACTTTCTTCCTGACCTTGTTTACGGACACCTTCTCTGTACCCTTATAGCGTCGGATATTGGCGACGGTCTGCATGTAATATAAATCGCGAAGGTCGCTTGTCCACGCAGGTTCAATATCGCGGCTATACTCGGCGTTTGCCTGATCCACGAACAGTGCATGGTTCACGTTTCCACTCGTACGCCGCCATTTACCGGCTATCCATTCGTTCCAGCCCGTAATGAAAACATAAGGCACATCTTGCTTCAACGCAAAATCCCATTGTTCCTGGATATTATACCCGTGCAATATGTCGGTTTTCGGATTTCCCGGTGAGCCGTTGTGGTAGCTCCGTCCCCAGTTGCCTGTGGCACCGTAAAATGCCGATCCACCCATCGATGCGTCCAGGTTGGGGTGCTGCGCCGTGGAAACATTCACAATCTCCCGTTCGCCCTTGTGGTTGACGTACACTTTTTGGGGGCGCTGGAACTCAATCCAGGGCCATCCGTCCACTTTCGCCGGTTCGTTGGGCCACTGCGATTCCCGGATGGTAAAGAAATGCTCGTAGTCGCGCCCTTGCGCCTGTGCAGATAAACCGATAATCAGTGGCTTCCCCTCCAGGTAATACCAGCAATCGGGGTAACGGTAGGGGGCACCGTCTTTATAATGGTTATCATATATCTCCTGCATGGCGTCGCCGGATTTTGTATTGGTATAAAAGACCAGTTTGGGCGGCTGCTTCCCTTGCTTCCTTACGGTCTCCATCGCCTGCATCAGCACCTCAACCTCATGCGTGTAGGTGATTCGGTTCGTGGCATCCAAGACCAGGAAATCCACCTTGGCATCCGTGAGCAGCTGTATATTTTTCAAATGGACCCAATAGTCATCCCCCCGGTAATAACCATAGATAGACTCGCCCCAAAAATAATACTTCCCCGCCCTCCCGGCGCCACCACCCCACCCCGGGTGGTCAAAGTCTTCGAGTACTTCCGGTGTTTCCGTTTGCAGTTTGGTCAAGTCCCAAACGCGCTCCGATGTAGCTGACGATGGGTGGCCCTGCCAAAGGAAATAAAACATACCCACGTGCCGATCCGCTTTTGGCCCGCCTGTTTCGCTATGCTGTGGCAGTACCCTTCCCAAGTCGTCAACTCCGGAAAAAGGCTGGGCAAGCGCTGTTAAGCCGCATGCCAAAAAAATCGACAGACTGAAATATTTCTTCATAATAAGTGGCTTTTTACTGTGCTTTTTTAATGCATTAATATTTATCTAATTGATCTTTCAAATACCCTTTTTCTTTCCATATGGCCTCGATAGGCTGGAAATGCTGGAGGAACACCTCGTAAGGAAGTTTCCTTTCGGGACTCACCCACCCGATTGCGGCGAATGCGGCCAACCGCGGGAACGCCTGGAAGTTCAACCGCTCTACCGTCGGTGTAAACTCGCCCCATAGCTGGCATCCCAGCCCCAAAATTTTATGGCGGTCTTTCGTCGCGATGCCGTCGGGTATCGGATCGAACGAATATGCCTTCTCAAGTGGTGTCACTTCATAGGGATAATCCAAATAGGTGAAAAACCGGTTCGAATTGACCACGTCATATCCTTTGGAAATTGCCTTGTTCACAAGGCTCACGTCCCCATCCCAAAATTGCACGATTGTTCCTTCGGCTAGCCGTTCTGATTTACCGGCCTCGATATGTGCCTCTCCACGTATATTATCACCGGTGATTTCATTCCAGCCAATCATCCGATATCCTTTCGAAGAGATATACCGTGACATCCGATTGATTGCCCAAACCTGCAAATCTGCATAGGTAGGTAAGCCATTCGCCGCCATGAATGCGTTGATATCTGCCGATTTCCGCCAATGATCGTAATTCGCTTCATCACCGCCGATATGAACGATACCGCCCGGAAAAAGGCGGATGACCTCATCGAGTACATCGTGTAAAAATTGCTCTACGCGGGGGTCGGTCACATTATATAAATCACCGTGGACTGGTTTGCCCAGTGCACTGCTGGACGCGCCCAGCCACGGATAAGCATAAATCGCAGCGGAGGCATGCCCCGGCACTTCTATTTCCGGAATGATCCGTATCCCCCTGACTGCTGCATATTTAACGATCTCGCGGATATCATCCTGGGTATAGAACGATCCCGGTTTTCCATGGTACAAACTATCCCATTTTGCTGGCGTAATTCCTTTGGTCATATGCGTATGGTCGCCCTTGGACGAAACTTCCGTTAGCAACGGGTACTTTTTTATTTCAATACGCCACGCCGGATCATCCACCAAATGCCAGTGAAAGGTGTTAAACTTGAGGCGTACCAACTCGTCCAACAACCGTTTCACGGTTTCCTTGCCATGAAAATGCCGGCTCTCGTCGAGCATAAACGCCCGCCAACCGAAATAGGGGGCATCTTCTATCTCAAACATAGGCAGCTCGACGATGGGCTCGTCACCATTCTTCCTGGCTAATTGGCGAAGGCTTTGCAGCGCATAAATTAAGCCGTTAGCCGTACTTGCGTACCCTTGGACAGTGTAGCCGCGGCCGAACTCTTCCGTCCGGATCGCATATGCCTCTCCCGCTTTCCCCTCGTCGTACTGCATCACGATATCGGCCCGTTGCTTGCGCCGTTCAAAAATAGGCTCAAAACCGACCTCCGTTAGCAATTCCCGTACATACGCCCTATCGGCTTGGATTCTTTTGTCGAGATATACCCTGACGGCGGTAGACAGTTGGATGCGCTTATCCTGTATTTCGAGGTGCTGTGGATTGGGCAGAACATACTGGGCGTGAACGGGCGAGTGCGCCAATGCGGCAAGGGCGACAAACAGTCCCAGTAAATACTTGATATTTCCTTTGATAACTATCATTGCGCTATTATCTATTTATCGATTGTGTACTTCAATGGTAACCGGCCCCAGCAGCCCTGAGCGATGCAAGGGGCTTTCGGCGGTATAAGGGTTTACGATGGTCCATGTAGAACGTTGGTCTTCCGGCAGTCGCAAGTCGCCTATCAGGCGGTTCGCCCAGGTATTGACTACCTTGATCTCGACCGTGTTGTTCCCTTCTTGCCAAGCATCCGTGACATCCACGCGATAAGGGGGTGTCCATACGCCACCCACATCCTGGCCGTTCACTTTTACCTTAGCCAAGGCCGTTACGCTGCCCAGATCGAGGTAAATACGGCCGCTATCCGCCAATGGCACAGCGGGTAAGTCTTTCGTATAATACGCACTGCCGGAAAAATAAGCCACAGCAGTATCCGTTTGTACGGCCCAATCTACCAACGCATCGAACTGGCGCGTAAATGTCGTGGAATCGGGCTTCACAAAGGTGACCTGCCATGGCCCCGATACCGGCACCTCTTCGGTGGCATCGGGGAAATTCTGCCCGTTCGCAGGCGTTCCTGTTTTGCGGAAGACGATGAATGCGCTCTCGTAAGCCTCCAATTCCAACGGCACGGTGGTACCTTCTCCTTCTTGCGTATACTCCGGCAGGTCCCGTAGCGTCCCGTGTACCGCATCCCACAGTTCGGGTTGTTTACCTGTCATGCGGAACGTTGGGCTTATCTCAACTTTGGCATCCCGCTGGTTAGAAACGAAGTAAATATCGCCATCGGGCAGGGTACGGTGGATGAATACGATCGGATCATTTTCTTTCATTGCTATATCGGGACTTATACCGGCCTTGTCGAGTGCTTCGGCCAGATCCAGTCCATCGAGCACCAGCCCCTTGCCGTACACATGTTCGGTCTGTTGCTTGCCGTCGACACCACCCCATAGTTTATCGGCGATTTCACGTACCGTCTGATCGGCGTTACCGTAATCAGACAAGCTGGGCGACCGCGTGGGTTTGGGGCCGAGGATGATGCCCCCGGCTTCTACCAGCTGCTCGATTTTATGCAATACTTCCGGGCGGATGGTTTCCAGCTTTGGGAGTACCAGTATCCGGTAAGAAAGGCCATCGGGCAGGGTAAACCGGCCATCTTTCATGGTCAACCGGTTCAGTATCACCTCTGCATTGATGTAATCGAACGAATACCCTTTGGGCAGGGCCGGATCTTGCACACCGGTCATCTTAGGTGCATCTTCTCCGATAAAATAAGCGACATCAGCCACATAACGCCCTTGTTGGAGCAGGTAGTTGCAACGTTTCAGGTAATCAATGAAACCGCCCATGTCGTCATACCATGTATTTAGGCGGTTGAACTCATTGCCGAACCAAGCATTCACGCCGGGCAATTTACCTTCATACGGTTGATGGATATATACGTGCAGCAAGGTATTATTGATCCCCTCCGCAAAAAAGCGATCGCCACGTTGTTTGAACATGGCCGGATAGCGACCAAACGTATTCCCGCCAGCGGTAAACGATTCTGCCGACACCTTATTTTTTCCGTAAATATGGGCTGCGGAAGAGGCCGCTCGGTTCTCGATGTCGCCTAGTTCCCCTTCGCTCCAGAACTCACCGCTGATCTCGTCCGACTGTCCCCCATACTGGAGGAATTCGCCCGGAAAGCCCCAATGGCCATAATTTTCCAGCCATATCGTCAGCCCGTGCTTATGGCTCACGTCGCGCAGGCCACCTACATATTCGTAGGCGACTTTATCGGCAACGAAGCGTCGTACATCCCATAGGAAACGGTCGGATTGATCCTGGCTCCCTACCACATATCCATAAAACACCGGAATATAAGGAGTGGGGTCATAGCCAAATGCGTCTTTGAATTTATCGGCAAATCCGTCGGTCCAGTTCTGCCCACCCGTTTCGTAGCTGTCCTGCACCGCCACCTTGAATGTTTTTCGGTCTTCAGCCGGTACCCGCCGGAGAATTTCGCCAAGGAAGGCATCGAAATGTTTAAGCACATGCTCGTGATTCATCTTATCCACTTCCAGCCCGCGGCCTTCGGGGCTAGCTGGCGCATTTGTTACGCCCGTGGGCACCATGCCCGTCTGCAAAACCAACCACTCGCCCTGCGGGGTATCCCATTGCAAAACACCACTGCTGTCTACACGATCGGTAAGATCGAGTACGCTATCCGGCGAAATGGCATAGCCTGCATCTTCGGGCTCCGCCTGTGGGGCCCACTGGTAATCGTGCCAGTAAGGGAGAGGCGTGGGATGCATACGTGCCAAAGATTTTTCCTTGAAACGCTCCACTCGGGGGGTGGCAGTAAGTTCCACCTCAGCGATGCCGGCATCGCCCCGCACGTTATCAACAACCAACCGGAACACGCGGCCGGCGGCCGCATCAAACGACACCGATACGGGGGCATATTGCTCAAACCCCACATTCAAATTATTGTTGGTACGGTCGATATCAAATGAGCGCACCGTACGGAAAGCACCGTTCTCTTCCACTTCCAGCGTTATCCCCAAGCCCATATTCCGCTGCGCTGGAACCACCGTTAAACTACGGGCCGTAAACGGTTCATCCACCGAGAAAGTAAAGGTGGTCGGCTCACCTCCCGCAACCTTCACTTCCGTGCCGCGGTTAGCATCCATTAGGTTCGCAGGCAAATGCCCAGCTGTCGACTGTATGTTCGGGTTGAGGTCTGCCAGCGAAACCCCATATCCTTTGGGCACGCGGAATGCAAGCACATCCACGCGCTGGAAGTCACCCTGCGGGGCGGGCAACAGGCTGTTGAATGGCTTTCCGCCTTCAAGCAACGTATCTGCTGCTGCCAGGTAGCGCATGGCTTGGTTGGGCTGTACCCATGGTCCTCCCGATTGGCTCCATCCCGGGCTATTGAAGATACCGATGTCTATATGAAGTTCGGTTGCCGTTTTCAATGCCGTGTGCAGGATATCCCACCATTCGTCCGTAAACAGTTTTACCTTGCCATAGGATCCGTCAGGCAGATCGCTTAACCCAATATTGCCTATGAATGCGCGGTTGATTCCAGCGCGTTTCATGGCATGAAGATCTTTGATCACCCCTTCTTTGGATAGGTTGTCGGAAATCCAGTACCAGTAGACAGTAGTTTGTATGGAGTCAGGCGCTTCCGCAAATACGCTAGCCATCGTATCCCAGTCGGCCTGTTTGGTGCTGGGTGTACAGGAGAGGGTCAGCCATGCACCTATCGAAATGCCCAAAAGCGGTCGGAAAAAAGTCTTCATCAGCTTACTGTTAAGTTTACAGTTGCTAAAAACGGCTTTTATTTCCAAACAGACATCCTGTACCTTCATGCTACAGGAAGGCGTTAGCCCCCTGCATTTAAAGATAGGATATACATTACCATGGTTTTGGCATCCTCCTCGGCAACATTGGGATGTGGGGGCATGACTACGTTGCCCCAGGCGCCCTTCGTACCCAAGATGACCCGCTTGGCTAATATGTCAATGTAGGTGCTATTCATCGGGTACCGGGCGGCGATGTCGTGAAATGCGGGGCCACGCTTCCGGTCGGCTGCCTTGTGACAGGTAGCACAATCGGAATATGATATCAGTACTTCCCCCCTATTCAACGTAACGGATGGCGGCGACACATCGATGTCGCCCGCCAACCTTACGATAGCCGGTTTCTGTTGGCCGTCCGCTAAGCGTTTTGCCTGCTGCTCAGGGCCAGACGAACAACTGAAGGCAAACGCGACCAGCAGCCATATAACGAAACCCACTTACACCTGCCTCCAGCCTTCCCGGTACTTACGCTTCACGAATTGATTTGCGGGTTCGTAATTGGTTATTTTTTGCACTTTTCCATCCCATAGCAAGCGTTTACGGCCCGTGAAGCTGTACCCTTCACCGTCTGCGTTGGGTTCCCGGTGCATATAGCTGCGGATGGCTAAATTACCCATGATGACCGTCTCGCTCAGTGGGCCTGCATAGTCAAATGATGAGGTCAATGCTTTATGATCCTTGCTGTTGAAGCCGGCTTTGCAGGCATCGGTCCAAGCCACCTGGTGGCCAAATTCCGGGAGATCCGAATATTGATTTTTGAATGCTCCTTCCGGCATGGTGCGCTTCTCACCGCCTTTCAAATACAGCTTGGGATGGTTTCCGTACGTACCGCACATAATCACCCCTTTCGAGCCGATCAGCATCACGCCGTTGCTGCTGTCGGGATCTCCCAACGGTTCGTCTGCCGGAATCAGGTCCGGGTGGAACGGACGGATACCGCCATCATACCAGTTCAGTTTCACTTCCGATTTATTGTGGCTCGTTTCGGGGAATTTAAGTTGGATGACCGACGATGGCGGGCAACCTTCGGGAATATATTCCGGTGACCAATCTTTAATGAATACCTGACCAACGCTTGCTTCGACCTCGCTTGGATAGCCCAACCGGAGCGTCCGGAAGGCAGAATCGATCAAATGGCAACCCATGTCGCCCAAGGCGCCGGTACCGGTGTTCCACCAACCATGCCATTTAAACGGATGCCAAGCGGGGCTGTAATCAACCCACTCGGCCGGACCCACCCACAGGTCCCAATCCAGATAGTCGGGCACCGGATCCTTTTGTGTGGGGAATGGGATACCTTGTGGCCATACGGGCCGGTTTGTCCAAACGTGTGCTTCATGTACAGGGCCGATCAACCCTTGGTCAAACCAATCCAACAACTGCAGTTGACCCGGATTGGAGGCACCTTGGTTTCCCATCTGGCTCACTACTTTATATTTCCTGGCTGCCTCTGTCAGCACCCGCGTTTCATGCAAACTGTGGGCCAGCGGCTTTTGGACATATACGTGCTTACCCATCTCCATGGCGGTGAGCGCAACAATCGCGTGGGTATGGTCGGGCGTAGACACAATGACCGCGTCGATGTCCTTCCCCATTTCATCCAGCATTTTCCGGTAATCCTGGTACCGCTTTGCATTGGGGAATTTATCGAAGGTCTTCTTACCCATTTTCAAATCAACGTCGACCAATCCGACAATATTCTCCTTTCCGTTATTCCAAGCATTCATCACGTCTGAATGGCCTTTGCCACCCACGCCGACGCCGGCAATATTTAATTTATCACTGGGGGCAATAAATCCAGCGCCCCCCAATACATGCCGGGGCACGATCATAAAGCCAGCCGCAGCCATCGCTCCAGCTTTAATAAAGTCTCTACGGGTTGAGCCCGCTTTGGTTGCATGATGTTTCTCCATCAATCAATAACTTTGGTTAACAATTTTGTACTTAAAATGGTCTATCTACACGTTTTACGTTGTACTTGACTACGCAAAGCTAACATAAAAGTGCAAACCGAGGGCTATAAACCTAAAATTGCTCGTGCGGGTGCTACCCCTTGTACGCCGATATCGCCAACGACGAACAACGCACCGGCATGAGGTTCGGCCGCCAGCGCTGCTGGAGTGAGTGCTTTCTTTGCGGAAGTAATGTACAAGTCCCTAAGGTCCTTTCCGCCAAAAGCGCAGGAAGTTACCTGCGAAACGGGCAATTTAATCTCTTGCAACTTTTCTCCCGTGTGTGGGTTCCACCGTACCACTTTCCAGCCACCCCACAACGCCACCCACAACATGCCTTCTGAATCAATCGTCATTCCGTCTGGCAAGCCGTCCGCTGGATCAACATCAATCGCCACCCTGCGATTTGTGATCGCTGCCGTAGCCACGTCAAAGTCATATGCCACCACTTGCCGGGTAGGCGTATCGATATAATAAAATGTACGGTCATCTGACGACCATGCCAAGCCGTTGGAGCATGATACGCCTGCTATTTTTTTGGAAATAGTGCCCGATGGATCCAACATATACAACGCGGCGTCATTACGGCCTTCCTCATTCAACGAGCCCGCCCAAAAGCGGCCGCGCGAGTCGCATTTCCCGTCGTTGAAACGATTGTCGTGCAGGTCTGTCTCCGGGTCTCCTATATCGATTCTTTTGCCCGTATACAGATCGAGCATTGCAAACCCCTTATCGGTTGCCGCTATTACACGGTTCGGTTGGGATGTGAGTGCCACCGCACCAATTTGACCGGTGAAATTGAACGTTCTTACCTGGCTGGTTTCGGGATACCAGACCAAGATTCGGCCATTGACAATATCTACCCAAAATAGCCTATTAAGCTGGTCGTCCCACACCGGTCCTTCACCGAGCTGCGCCGGCTCAATGGGTAAAATCTGATATATTTGCTGTCCGCTCATTTGATTCTGGTAAAAGCTCCTTCATTGTCCCCAACCCATTCATATAGATAAATCGTGCTCTGCTGTTGCCCGTCTGGGGATTTTAAAGGGTGCGAGATATAAAACAATCCATTGCCTAGCGGGCATAATCCCGTGGCTCCCCATTTAAAGTGCCACCCCCTTATACCGGTATCCGGGT
Source organism: Parapedobacter sp. (assembly GCF_053550995.1). Classification (NCBI taxonomy): domain Bacteria; kingdom Pseudomonadati; phylum Bacteroidota; class Sphingobacteriia; order Sphingobacteriales; family Sphingobacteriaceae; genus Parapedobacter; species Parapedobacter sp. The sequence goes on along the minus strand of NZ_JBMQOC010000126.1, from coordinate 53,734 downwards.
CTTTCGGCCCGGCTTGCAATAAAGAAAGGGCTTTTACTTTTATCGCTTCACGATTGGACGATATCCGGCTCTTGCTGGGTTTAGCATGGCCATCGATTACAAATAAATCATAGTTCGGGAATTGCGCCTTCTTGCCACGGTATACCGCAGCGAACAAGTTTCCCGAATGGGGGTCATATGCAAGGTTTTGAATGCCATATGTGGTATTCCCCGTTTTTACAAAATACTTTTCCATGGGTTTTGTCGGCCCGGAATGATGGAGATTACCTTGCGACAAGCGTTTGGCATATTTGTCCCAATTTGCAACATCGTATTTTAGGATAACCTGATGGTCATTATCATCCCGGTCGGTTTCCCCATAAACGCCGTAAGCTACATACAGGTACATTTTACGCCGGTTAGCACTTCCCATTGCCGGGGCGAAGGTGACACCGTCTATGCCGGAGCACGCAAAGCGATGTGGCCTCATTTTATCCCCCACCTGAACTTGGGCTTCGTAATCTTTTACAACTTCCGACAAATAAACGGTACTGAACACGTCTTCTGTATTCGCATCCATGTCAGGGCGCCCGATTTGGGCAACATCGAAAATGGCAATGTAAAAACCGCTTTCATCCGAATGCTCCACCCCCAAGGTATTACGGATTCCTTTGCCAATGGCATCGTTTTTATACTCCAGCGAACCATACACTTTGCCGTCAGCAGGATTGAATTCCAAATCACCCAGATGGCCTAAAAAACCGGTTACACTGCCTAGTAATTTCCCGGAGAGATCCATCTTAATTAGCCTGTCCGTAAACGAGAAATAAACGTGCCCATTCACTTGGTCAACGGCTACACCCTGCACATGCATCCGGCTTTGCTTTCCTGTGTAAATGGAATCAGGCCAGTTAGCGGGTACATTCGTGTCTTGCGACTGTGCGCGTAATATAAATAGGGAAAAAAGTATGGCCAGTATAATTAGTTTTTTCATGCTCGCTAAATTACAATTTTTCCTGGCTTTCAATGATGGTCGGTTATTATACGACCTTATCCACCCGCCGATAGCCTTTTGCGCTCAAATGCACCCCTCGATTATGTAAAGGCTTCCCTAAACCGATGTGGGGTCAGTCCCTTAAACCGCTTGAATACGCGGATGAAATGGGCCATGGAATGGAACCCGCTATCCCGACACACGATCCGGATAGGCAAGGATGTAGCCTTAAGCAATTCACAAGCCTGTTCGATCCGCATTTCCTGCACAAAATCAACAAATGTCTGTCCGGTCCACCGCTTGAAATACCGACATAACGTCGGCACACTCATGTGTAGCTGCGTTGCCACATCTTCCAGGTAAATCCGTTCGCTGAGATGTTCCCTAACAAAATGATATATGAGGTTCAATTGTTCCTTGCCGCCCAATTCGATATCTGTGGCGATCGCTTGGTGGAGGGTCGTGCTGTCGGGGTCGTTACCTAATGTGGCCAATATCCGAAGTACAAACATCAATCGCCGTTGCCCGATCGCTTGCGGCATGGAAAGAAGCCACTCGGCCAACATATCCTTTGTCAGACCGTTAAAAGACAGCGCTAGCCCTGTCGTGCCGAACATCCGCTTGAGCCGTCCATGTTCGGGCAGCTCGAAATACTGCTCGCCTAGAAACGATTTGTAAAACTGAAGCACGACGAACTCGTACGCATTCGATGGACCGGCCGCCGGCCGTTCACACCTGAACCAATGCGGCACCCCCGGTGCAAGCAGGAATACGTCGCCCGCCTGGAACCGTCGGATGGCATTGCCCACATAGAAATTACCTGAACCCGACCGGATGAAGATAAGCTCGTGTGCATCGTGCATATGATACGGAATGTCGCAATCATTGCCCCGAAGGTGCTTCACCGCGAAAGATTGGGTTGGTAAAATCGGTATGGAGCGGGCTATGGGTACCATCACCAGCAAAAATAGGGTATAATTATATTATTAGTCGTATCTTTGCACAAGGAATTCTATGCTTCGAGGATAACGCTAATGATCCATTTCTTTGTGAACCCTAAAAACACCGTTTACGGTGTTCAAACCGAATCAGCACTGACAGCTGAAGACATTGTAAAACTCAACTGGCTTTTTGGACATGCCGCTCAAATAGAGGGGAACACCCTCGCGGGCCACTTCGTGGGGCCCCGTGCCGCCATGGTCTCGCCCTGGAGCACCAATGCCGTCGAAATCACCCAAAACATGGGTATCCGTGGCATCATCCGTATTGAGGAGTATACGCCGGTCGCCAGTGATTTCACCGATTTCGACCCGATGGTTTCGCAGAAGTTTGCCGGGCTGACACAGGACTTATACACGATCCATATATCGCCGGAGCCCATTACAGAAATCGACGACATCGATACATACAATAAGCAGGAAGGCTTGGCGCTAAGCCCCGAAGAGGTGGAGTACCTCCACCAGCTCTCCGATAAAATCGGACGAAAACTGACGGACTCCGAGGTGTTTGCATTCTCGCAGGCCAATTCCGAGCACTGCCGACACAAGATTTTCAATGGCACTTTCGTCATCGACGGTGAGGAACAACCTTCGTCGCTGTTCAAATTAATCAGAAAAACCTCCGAGACCCATCCAAACGAAATCGTCTCGGCATATAAAGATAATGTTGCCTTTATCAAGGGGCCCCGCGTTACGCAGTTCGCGCCCAAGTCGGCCGACAAGCCCGACTTCTATACTGAAAAAGATTTTGATTCCGTGCTTTCCCTGAAAGCGGAAACCCATAATTTCCCCACCACCGTGGAACCCTTTTCGGGTGCGGCCACCGGGTCGGGTGGAGAAATCCGCGACCGCCTGGCAGGTGGACAAGGCGCCCTGCCGCTAGCCGGTACCGCAGTCTATATGACGGCCTATTCACGGCTGCTTGCCTATCGTCCGTGGGAACAAGCGATGGACGAACGGAACTGGCTGTACCAAACACCCATGGATATCCTTATCAAAGCATCTAATGGGGCCTCAGACTTCGGCAACAAATTCGGCCAGCCACTTATTGCCGGATCGGTACTGACCTTCGAGCACGAAGAAGCCAACCGTAAGCTGGGGTACGACAAGGTGATCATGATGGCCGGCGGTGTAGGTTATGGCAAAGCCGGACAGGCCCAGAAACATACCCCAAAAAATGGCGACCAAATCGTGGTACTCGGTGGCGAAAATTACCGCATTGGCATGGGCGGGGCGGCGGTGTCATCTGCTGATACCGGTGTCTATGGCTCGGGCATCGAGCTGAATGCCATCCAACGCGCGAACCCCGAAATGCAAAAGCGTGCTGCCAACGCCATCCGCGCATTCGTGGAGGCAGACCATAACCCTATCGTTTCCATCCATGACCACGGGGCCGGCGGACACCTCAACTGCCTCTCCGAACTGGTGGAAGAGACGGGTGGGCATATCGACTTGGATAAACTCCCCGTGGGCGATCCCACCCTTTCGGCCAAGGAGATTATCGGCAATGAATCGCAGGAACGGATGGGCCTCATCATCGGCGAGGGCGACCTCCGGCAGCTCCAAACGGTCGCCGACCGCGAGCGGGCACCCATGTACACTGTTGGAGAAGTCACAGGCGACCAACGCTTCATATTCCAGTCGGGCACCACCGGTGAGAAACCGCTTGATTATGCGCTATCTGATTTTTTCGGATCTTCACCCAAAACGGTTATGACAGATCGGCGGGTATCCCGTGATTATGAGGCAGTGGACTACCGTATCGAAGATATTCCAGCATACCTCAATCAATTATTGCAACTGGAAGCCGTAGCCTCAAAAGACTGGCTTACCAACAAGGTGGACCGGTGCGTAGGTGGCCGCGTAGCCAAACAACAATGCGCGGGACCCCTGCAACTGCCCCTAAACAACGTGGGCGTAATGGCGCTCGATTACCGTTCTACCGAAGGGGTAGCGACCACCGTAGGCCATGCGCCGCTATCCGCCCTTATCGACCCGGTGGCGGGATCGCGCAATGCGATCGGCGAAGCCCTGTCAAACCTGGTCTTCGCACCTATCAAAAACGGACTGGCGGGGGTATCCCTTTCGGCCAACTGGATGTGGGCGTGCAACAACGAAGGTGAGGATGCCCGCTTGTACGACGCGGTAAAAGGTTGTTCTGACTTCGCCATTGCGCTGGGCATCAACATCCCGACGGGTAAGGATTCCCTCTCCATGAAACAGAAGTATCCCGATGGGGATGTCATCGCGCCCGGCACGGTCATCATCTCCGCCGGCGGTAACTGTACCGATATCACAAACGTGGTGGAACCCGTATTGAGTAAAAAAGAAGGCTCGATATACTATGTAAACCTATCGAAAGACGCCTTTAAGCTTGGTGGATCCTCATTCGCGCAGATACGTAACAAAATCGGGAACGAAGCGCCCACCATACGAGATGCCGAATATTTCAAAACGGCATTCAATGCCATTCAGGAACTGATTAAAAGCGGTTTGGTTGCCGCGGGCCACGATGTGGGGTCCGGCGGTTTGGTAACCACGCTGCTGGAACTCTGTTTCGCCGATACGGACCTCGCCGCCCAATACGATTTAACTGCCCTGAATGAAACCGACACCGTAAAGGTACTATTCAATGAAAACATTGCGGTAGTGCTACAGGCAACCGACGACGACGCTTTTGAAAAACAGCTCGCAAATGCAGGAGTAACCGCCATTAAAATCGGTTCCGTGCGCCACGGTGACGACGTCGTCTTCGCCAACGGTGATGACCACTTTACATTCCGTATCAGCGAACTTCGGGACACGTGGTACAAGACCTCGTTTTTGCTCGACCAGAAACAGACCAAAAACGGTCTGGCACAGGCACGTTATAAGAACTACAAAAACCAGTCCCTCTCCTATCAATTTCCGACACACTTCACGGGCCGAAAACCGGTTATCGATGCCGGCGAGCCCCGCCCAAAAGCGGCCATTATCCGTGAAAAGGGATCCAATTCAGAACGCGAAATGGCGAACGCCATGTATCTAGCCGGCTTTGACGTGAAGGACGTACACATGACCGACCTCATCGCTGGCCGGGAAACGCTCGAGGACATCCAATTTATTGGCACAGTGGGCGGTTTTTCCAACTCGGACGTGTTAGGTTCTGCCAAAGGGTGGGCAGGGGCTTTCCTCTACAATGAAAAAGCGAAAACAACGCTTGAACGATTCTTTGCGCGAGAAGACACCTTATCCATCGGTATCTGCAACGGATGCCAGCTGTTCATGGAACTGGAACTCATCAACCCCGACCATGCCGTACACGGCAAGATGCTTCATAACGATTCGCACAAGCACGAATGCAATTTCGTGTCTGTTACCGTGCAAGAGAACAACTCCGTGATGTTATCATCCCTCGCGGGCAGTACCTTGGGGGTTTGGATATCACATGGTGAAGGGAAATTCGACCTTCCGTATGGTGAGGATCGCTATCACATTGCGGCCAAATATGCGTATACAGCGTACCCCCATCACCCCAACGGGTCGGCATTTGCCACGGCGATGCTTTGCGACGCCAGTGGCCGCCACTTGGTAACCATGCCACACATCGAGCGTTCTATTTTCCAGTGGAATTGGGCGCACTATCCGGCCGGACGCCGTGATGAAGTGTCACCTTGGTTGGAAGCATTCGTCAATGCACGCAAATGGTGCGAAAACATCAATCGCCGTGGCTGAAGAATTTAACATCGTCCAGGGGTCGAAAGCAGAACAGTACGAAGCGATGCTCCCCCAACTTGGGGCATTGATAGCTGGTGAGACCGACCTCATCGCCAATATGGCAAACATATCGTCGGTTCTTAAAACCCAATTCAACTTCTTTTGGGTAGGCTTTTACCTGGTGAAGGCCGATGAGCTCGTATTGGGTCCGTTTCAAGGGCCGGTGGCCTGCACACGTATCGCCAAAGGTAGAGGGGTGTGCGGCACCGCGTGGGAACGGGCGGAGACGCTCGTCGTAGCCGATGTAGATGCATTTCCCGGGCATATCGCCTGCAACACCCAATCCAAATCAGAGATTGTCATCCCTGTCATGGAGCACGGTGACGTGACTGCTGTGCTGGATGTGGACAGCGAATACCTGAACCATTTCGATGAGACGGATGTGGAATACCTGACTAAAGTCGCCGCACTGCTTTCTCGATAGCCTCGTCCCACAGCGTGCATTTCTTCTCTTTTACTTCATCAACACCTATTACTAACTCCTATCTTTTCGGGGAAATCATAGGGAGATTATAGGGACTTCCTAGGGACTTTATAGGGGAAAACCCCAAGAAAACACCTATTACCTGTGAATAAACTTCGCGTTACGGCAAAAGTTGGTCATGAGTTGGCGTTAACTTAGAAAGAAGCTGGGAATAATTTACAATGACACGTCCCAGACCATGGCCCGCTTATCATCGCTTACGGACACTAGTTGATTCTTGAAGGGATTCCATACAATATCATTGATGGATAGGAAATGGCTATCGAAGCCTTTCTCGAAACTGATGGTGCGCAACAGCCTGAAGTCACCCGACGCCCAGATTTTGATGCTCTTATCGCGGCTGGCGGTGGCAAAAACAGGCAGCGTTGGGTGGTAGGCAATGGCATATACCGTAAATAGATGCGGCGTAAAGCCTTTCACCAGCCCAAAACCACCCACGCCAAGCACATGAAGTTGCGCGTCGCGCCCCCCGGTGAGTAGGTGCCGACCGTCAGGTGAGAAAGAAAGTGATGTAACCGGCCGGGTATGTGCCGGCAATTCTTCCACGAACGTGTAATCCACCGCGTTGTAGAGTTTCACTTTCCCCTCTTTTGTGCCGAATACCACCCATTGTTCATCGTTGCTGATGGCGATGGTGCGGACGGTCTGGTTGGATACCTTAAAGTGATACAGGAGGTCAAACTCGTCCGTATTCCAGATCGAGACGGTACCGTCTTCCGAAGACACCACCAGTTCAGATTTGTTGCGAAACGATTTGACGGCAAACACAGGCCGCTGATGGTGTTCGAGGCGGGCCACCAGTTGCTGGGTTTGGCTATCAACGACGTGAACCCTCCCATCCCGGGTGCCGACAGCCAATAGCGTTGAATTTGCTATAAGGTGCAACGCATAAACCGAAAATTGGACAGGGTACAGGATCCGCTCGAACGCCATACTTTCCAGGTTCCATTGCACCACGCCTTTGTCGTTCCCCGCGGTGAATACGTTTACCGGATCTGGACCGTTCTCAACGGCGAATATCGGGTTCTGATGCCCCGATAGGGTACCCGCTTTATGGATTTGGAGACTGTACATGTTTTCATCCCCTATGGATGCCTGCGCTCCAGGTTCCTCGCAATCGTCTCGAGCGGCAGATCCTTCTGCCGTAACAACACGAGTAAATGAAAGATCAGATCGGATGCTTCGTTCACAAAATCGACTTCCTCCTCAGCCAGGGCAGCAATAACGGTTTCAACCGCTTCTTCACCTACTTTCTGGGCAATTTTATTGACACCACGCTCGCGCAATTTATTCACATACGAATCGGCCGTTGGAAATTCGTAACGGTTATCGATGATCCGTACGAGCTCAAAGATGAAATTATGGTTATATGGGGTATTGAAGCAACTTCTGCTTCCGGTATGACACGTCGGTCCCTGGGGATGCGCCTTGATTAAAATGGTATCGTTATCACAATCGACGTGCGTGCTCACTACTTCCAAGAAATTGCCGCTCTCCTCGCCCTTGGTCCATAGTCTGTTTTTACTCCTGGAAAAGAAGGTAACACGCCCTTCCGCCTGTGTTTTCTGCCATGCCTCTTCATTCATGTAGCCCAACATCAATACTTCCAGTGTTTGCGCATCCTGTATGATGGCCGGAACCAGGCCACCACATTTTTCGAAGTCTATTCGTTCGTTCATTTGTTGTTCTGCTCTTTTCCTTTCCGCGGTTTGCCCTTTGCTTTTCTACCTTTTGTTTTTTGCTTTTTGCTCTTTGCATTGTCGCCAACCTCGATATCAACGCACAACAATGCCCTGTTGCCGTAATTCTTCCTTCAACTCCGGAATCAATATTTCACCGTAATGGAATACCGAAGCTGCGAGTGCAGCGTCCACGTTGGCTTGCTGAAACACGTCCACAAAATGTTGTTTATGGCCTGCTCCACCGGAGGCAATAAGCGGAATGGCAATTTGGTCGTTGATCATTTTCAAAAAAACACAATCAAATCCATTTTTGGTTCCATCGTGGTCCATAGACGTCAGCAAAATTTCACCGGCTCCACGGCGCTCCGCCTCCTTAATCCATACATCCGTTTCGATGTCCGTTTTGAGTCGGCCACCATTGAGGTGTACATAGTTCTTTCCATCCACTTTTCGGGTATCTACTGCCACCACGACAAATTGCTTACCGAACGCTGCTGCCAGTTGGTCGATCAATGCCGGATTTCGCACGGCCGCAGAGTTAATCGATATTTTATCGGCACCCGCATGCAGCAACACATCGGCATCGCCCAGTTCGTTGATGCCGCCCCCGATCGTAAAAGGGATATTAACCTGCCGCGCTACGGCTTTCACCAGTTCTACCGTTGTTTTACGCCGCTCGTGTGTGGCGGTAATATCAAGGAAAACCAATTCGTCTGCACCCTGCCGCGAATATTGCCATGCCAGTTCAACCGGATCGCCGGCATCGCGCAAATCGACGAAGTTGACACCCTTTACGGTACGGCCATCTTTAACATCTAAACACGGTATGATGCGTTTCGCTAACATAGTTCCTAAAAACGGATCAATGATTTCAGGTTCCAAGTTTTTATTTCTTCGATGGTGATGTGGTTTTCATAAATCGCCTTTCCGATTACACAGGCTTCCACATGGATGGCATCAAGGTCCTTAACATCGCTCATCGAACTGATGCCTCCGGAGGCGATAAGTTTGATGATAGGCGAATGGTCCATTAGCTTTTTGTAGAGCTCTACCCCGGCACCACCCAGCTTGCCGTCTTTATTGATATCCGTGCACAGGAAACGGAAGAAGCCCAAGGACAGGCACCGATCGATATAATCCAACAGTTTCACGGGGGAGCTTTCCATCCAGCCGGAATACTTGATTACTTCATCCAGTACGTCTATGGCGATGACCACATGGTCAGCATACTTGTATTTACCGCGATTGAGGTTGCTTAGCTCATCCAAAAACGTGGGATTGGTGATGGCTTGCGTGCCTACGACCACCCGGTGGATACCTGCATCCACGAGCTCCTGTACTTTCTCTATGCTCCGTACCCCACCACCGTACTGCACTTTCATGTCTGAATTACGTACGATATCGAAAAGGTAAGCTTGGTTGGAGAAATCGCCCTTTGCGCCGTTCAGGTCGATAATGTGTACGAATTCGGTGCCATTCGATCGGTACCGCTCAATCATCTCTTCGAGGCTCACCTCATAGATGGTCGCGTCGTCGTAATTACCTTCACGCAGGCGAACCACCTTCTTGTCTAAAACATCTATTGCCGGAATGATATACATAATTCTCTAGGGGTTGACTACTACAATCTTGAAAAATTCAACAATAACCGTTCGCCCGCTTCGCCAGATTTCTCCGGATGGAATTGCACGCCGTAAAAGTTCCTATCTTGCAGTGCGGCGGAAAACTTTAGCCCATATTGGGTATAAGCGGCGGTAAAAGTAGCATTATATTCAATAAAATAAGCGTGCACAAAATAAAAATAGGCATCTTTTTCTACATTGTCGAATAATGGGCAGTCGTTTTCGGGGAATACCCGATTCCAGCCCATGTGGGGCACTTTTCCGGTTATACGGTTTTCGAAATGTAACGTTTTTAGCGGCACGACTTCCAACAATGGACTGTCGCCCTCTTCGGAGTAAGCGGTGAGCAGCTGCATCCCTACACATATTCCCAGCACGGGTTTGGTAAGCTGACCAACGCTGCCTGCCAGTCCCGAAGCTTGTAATTTACGCATAGCCGCGCCAGCGTGCCCCACACCGGGGATGATAATCCGGTCGTAATCTGCTAACTCGCCCGTATGATTGACCATCCCGTAGGGGATATCTAATCGATCTAACGCAGCCGTCAGCGAGAAGATGTTACCGGCACCGTAATTGATGATTCCTGTCATTTTATATTGATTAAAGATTAAAGGAACAACGACTAAAGACAACTTTCTTCGCTCCGTGCACCCTTGTTCCTTGTTCCTTCATCCTTCATCCTTGTTCTACAACACCCCCTTGGTGCTGGGCAGTTCCATGTGCTCCGCATCGCGCCGTACCGCCTTTTTTATCGACTTCGCAAATGCTTTGAAAATGGCTTCTATTTTATGGTGCTCGTTTTCACCTTCCGCTTTGATATTCAAATTGCATTTTGCCGCATCCGAAAAGGACTTGAAGAAATGGAAAAACATCTCCGTGGGCATATCCCCTATTTTTTCACGTTTGAATTCGGCATCCCATACGGTCCAGGCACGTCCGCCGAAGTCGATGGCCACCTGTGCCAAGCAGTCGTCCATCGGCAGCGTAAAGGCATACCGCTCGATGCCCCGTTTATCGCCCAGGGTTTTAGCGACGAGCTCGCCCAAAGCAATTCCCGTATCTTCAATGGTATGATGTTCGTCAATATGCAAATCGCCATTTGCATGTATGGTCAGGTCGATATGGCCGTGCCGAGCGAGCTGGTCGAGCATGTGGTCAAAAAACGGCAGTCCCGTGGCAATGTCCGATTTCCCCTTACCATCAAGGTTCACTTTGATATATATATCGGTTTCATTCGTTTTCCGGTGATGCTCTCCCACCCGTTCACCTAACTTCAGAAATTCATAGATTGCCTTCCAATCGGTCGTTTCTAACGCCACGACCGACTCATCGATTTGATGTTCCTCGGCCGCACCCAAGGTATCATTGTTACGGAGCCAAATAGCCTTGGCCCCCAGATTTTGCGCCAACTTGACGTCGTTGATTCGATCGCCAACCACGAATGAATGAGCAAGGTCATATATCGACGTATCAAAATAGGCGGTCAACAAAGCCGTCCCTGGTTTGCGGGTGGGTGCATTTTCATGGGGAAACGTACGGTCGATATGTTCTGCGGCAAATGTAACGCCCTCACCGGCAAAGGTATCAACAATAAAACGGTGCACAGGCCAGAAGTTTTCTTCGGGGTGCGACGCGGTCCCCAAGCCGTCTTGATTTGACACTAGGATCAACTCAAAATCGAGCTCGCGGGCAATACGTGGCAAATACTGCAACGCCCCGGGATAGAATTTCAGTTTAGCAAAGGAGTCGATTTGCTCATCGTCCGGCTCGGTAATCAGCGTACCGTCGCGGTCTATCAATAATAATCGTTTAATCGTATTGGACATCTTTATTCATTATCGCGAAAAAAATTATTGTATGGTCGCCGATGGGACAAACCGTCCCAATGCCGCTACCAGCATGGCATTCTCCTCGGGTGTACCCACCGTTAACCGCAGGCAACCTGCACACAATGCTACCTTAGACCGGTCGCGAACGATGATGCTTTCACCCACCAAGTATTCGTACAATGCCCGTGGATGATCAGTCTTAACCAAAATAAAGTTGGCATCGGAAGGGTACACATGGATCACAAAATCAAATGCGCGCAAGATCTCCGAAAGCTTTTCACGTTCGGCAACCGTGGTCTTTATCCATTCGTTGACCTGATCAACACGATCCAGCGCAGCCAATGCCAGCTCCTGTGTAGCCTGGTTGATGTTATATGGTGGTTTGATTTTATTGAATACCTCAATGATTTCCTCACTGGCGAAAGCCATGCCCAGACGCAAGGCAGCCAGCCCCCACGCTTTCGATAGGGTCTGCAATACCACCAAGTTACTGTATTCGGTCAACTCCTGGATAAATGTTTTCTGGCGCGAATAATTGATATATGCTTCATCAATGACCACCAACCCGTCAAAGTTGGCCAACACCGTTTCCACATCTTCCCTGTGCAACGAATTGCCTGTAGGATTATTTGGCGAACAAAGGAAGATGATCCGGGTATTCGCATCGATGGCTTCAGCGATACCTTCGAGGTTGAGCTGAAAATCAGCGGTCAGGTTTACCTGTTTGGTGGCTACATCGTTGATGTTGGCCGAGACCTCGTACATGCCATAGGTAGGTGGCACGAGGATAACGTTATCCACGCCAGGGCGGCAAAATGCGCGGAACAGGATATCAATCGCCTCGTCGCTGCCGTTGCCCAGAAACATATTTCTAGCGGGCACGCCTTTGACCGTACTTAGCTTTAGCTTCAATTGATGCTGCAGCGGGTCAGGATAGCGATTGAAAGGGCGATTGAGCGGTGACCCGAACGCATTTTCGTTCGCATCGAGTAAAACGGAGGCTTCGCCTTTAAATTCATCACGTGCGGATGAATATGGGGTAAGCTGCCGTATATTTTCACGCAATAATTTTGTCAGATCAAATGTTGTTGTCATCAGTGAACTAAATAGAATACCATTTTCCTTCCAACGCCAGCTGCGTGGCTCCAAATACCGATTTGCTTTCGTGCAACAGTGGCTTCAAATCTTTATATCTCGCTGAATAGTGTCCAATAAGTAATTTCTTTGCACCCACTTCAGCCGCAATTTCGGCGGCCTGCAATGCCGTGGTATGGTAGGTAGCAGCCGCCCTATCGCGCATTTCATCCAGAAAGGTTGCCTCGTGGTACAGCAGGTCAACCTGTTGGATGTATGGCAAGTAGCTGGATGTCTTTACCGTATCTGAACAATAAGCATAGCTCCGCGGCGGTGCCGGTGCAATGGTCAGCTCCTGCCAGCGGTACACGGTGCCATCGGGGGCGGTATAATCGTGTCCCCGCTTTATCAGGGGCAGTAGCGCTGTCGGTATACCGATAGTAGTAACTTTTTCCCTATCGATTGCGGGGAGGCGCTTGTTTTCATCGAATCGGAACCCGGTGCAGGCAATGCGGTGGCTCAATGGAAACGTACTCACCCGCAGGTTTTCATTCTCAAGTACAACGTTATTTGTTGAATCCTGGGTGGTGTGTATATACAGCGAATACCGCAGTTCAGTCTGCGAATGAAGAAAATGCAGCTCGATGATTTCCTTCAAACCGGGTGGTCCGTAAATATGCAATTCATCCTTCCGTCCTACCAAGTGCATGGACGAAATCAGGCCGATAAGTCCCAGGTAATGGTCGCCGTGCAGATGGCTGATGAAGATATGTTTAATACGGTTACTCCTTACGCCGTATTTGATCAGTTGTACTTGCGTACCCTCCCCACAATCCACCAAATACAGCTGTTCATTGACATTAATAAGCTGTGCCGTAGGATGTCGACCGTAAATCGGCGTTGCGGAACTACTTCCCAATATCAATACATCAAACCTCATCCCTCTTCGGCGGCGCCACGCAGGTCCCGTTCAAGTTCCTTCGAAAATATCATATCCTCGGCTTCGGCGGTATTGGGGGCGATGGTGAATACACCATCCAGCTTACATACTGAAATCAAGTTTTTGATGCGTTGGTTCGCGCACGCCAGGATAAATACGCCGCCAGCGGTCTTACACATGCGATGTGCTAGCAGACCGATACGCAGCCCCGACGAATCAGCGTCCTTGACATGTGATAAGTCAAGCACGATATTGCTTTGTCCACCAGAATTACGCAGTACAAACTCTGCCTTTATCTTGGGCGCCGAATCACCGTCCAACACCTCCACATGAGGTTGGACAGTAACATATTTTTCATGTTTGTCGATCGTGAATTTCATCACTAAATAATTTGTCTTTGTTAGCCTGATGGAACCTGCATTGTCATTGGCACCATTTGCTAGGTGCTGACAGGGCAGGTCTCATCCGCTCTTTACTTCTTACCCAATCAGCCGTTGAAGCGCCGATTTTACATTCTCCACTATTCGATTCGACGAATCGCCCTGTTTGGGATAGACAAACCGTTCGCCGGTAATGTGTTCAAAGAGCTCGATATACCTTTCAGCAATCGAAGATACGATTTCATCCGTCATTTCCGGCACCTGCTGCCCTTCTTTTCCTTGAAAACCATTTTCGATCAGCCATTTCCGTACAAATTCTTTCGAAAGCTGCCGTTGGGGCTTGCCCTGCTGCTGCAGTCTTTCGAAACCATCGGCATAAAAGTAGCGCGATGAGTCGGGGGTATGGATCTCGTCAATCAAATATATTTTCCCGTCCCGTTTGCCAAACTCATATTTCGTGTCTGCCAGAATCAATCCCCTTGCGGCCGCCAACTCCGTACCCCGTGCATATAGCGCCCGGGTGTAAGCTTCCAGCCGTAGGTAATCGGTCTCCGATACGATACCCTGCGCAAGGATATCAGCCCGTGAAATATCCTCATCGTGGCCTTCTGCTGCTTTTGTGGTGGGGGTAATGATCGGTTGTGGCAGGCGGTCATTTTCACGGAGTCCATCGGGTAATGATTCGCCGCACACCTCTCGTTTACCTGCTTGATATTCGCGCCATGCATGGCCAACCAAATAGCCCCGAATGACCATCTCTACTTTGAATGGCTGGCATTGGTACCCAATGGTTACACAGGGGTCCGGCACGTCGACTACCCAATTAGGTACAATATCTTCCGTTGCTTCCAGGAATTTAGCTTCGATTTGGTTGAGTACCTGGCCCTTGAAAGGGATGGCTCGGGGCAATACCACGTCAAAAGCCGAAATCCTATCAGTTGCTACCATAACCAGGTATTTCTCGCCAACCGTATACACGTCCCGCACTTTACCACGGTAAAAGGCCTGCTGCCCTTCAAAATGGAAATTCGTTTCTTTTATCGTATCCATTGTGATTTTTCAAATATCTCCATATGCGGCCAATATCCGCTTCACCAGCTTATGCCTTACCACATCGCCACCGCTGAGGTGGATAATGTCTATTCCGTCGATGCCTTCCAGTAATCGTAGTGCCGTCGGTAAGCCCGATTGTTGTTTTTTGGGTAAATCGATCTGTGTGACATCGCCAGTGACGATGAATTTTGCAGTAGGCCCCATCCGTGTGAGGAACATTTTCACTTGCATGTCGGTTGCATTCTGGGCCTCATCCAAAATGACAAAACAATTGTCTAGTGTACGGCCACGCATAAACGCCAGCGGCGCCACTTCTATGGTCCGATTTTCGAGAAAAGCCTTTAGTTTTTCCGCAGGAATCATGTCATCTAGCGCATCATAGAGCGGCCGAAGGTAAGGATCCACCTTCTCTTTCAAATCACCGGGCAGGAATCCAAGATTCTCACCTGCTTCCACGGCCGGCCTCGTCAGTATGATACGCCGTACCTCCTTATTGCGCAAAGCCCGCACCGCCAGCGCCACTGCCGTATAGGTTTTTCCAGTGCCGGCAGGCCCGATAGCGAACAGAATATCGTTATGCACAATACTTTCGACCATCCGCCGTTGGTTCGCCGTGCGCGCCTTCACAATGATGCCATTCGGACCGAAAACAATGGGTTCACCTCCACCGCCTGAAGGCACCTTTTCGCCATTCTTCTTAGCCTTCACCTCAACCGCGGTGGATGCGCTCAAGATTGTTTCCACATCATTTGAGGTTAGGTTGTTATACCGCTCGATATGGGAAACCACCTTATCGAACTGGGTTTTAAACAACGTTATTTCCCGCTCATCGCCCAGCACTTTTACCTCATTGCCCCGCGCCACAATTTTCAGTTTCGGGAATTGCTTTTTGAACACTTCAAAGTGTTCGTTCTGTGCACCCCACAACATGGCGGGATTCACATATTCCAACGTGATATTTAGCTCGTTCAAATTCGTTTATCAGCTATCTGCTTTTGACTATACCCTACTTCTATCCACTGCTGTCGACTTCGTACGTCATACAGCATTCAAACATAGATAAATTCCCGTTTATATGCAATAACATCCGGCGGATGAAATTCCTACGTGTTTCGCGTTACTTAGCGGCCAGCTGCAGCTGATACAAGTGGTGGTACAAGCCCTCCCCTTTGTCCATCAGTGCCTCGTGGGTACCGGAGGCGACCACTTTTCCCGCTTCTACCACAACGATCTGGTCGGCCTCGCGGATGGTGGACAATCGGTGGGCAATTATGATGGAGGTACGGCCTTTCATCAACTCTTCAAGGGCCTGCTGCACTTGGCGTTCCGATTCGGAGTCGAGTGAAGAGGTAGCCTCGTCAAGGATGAGGATGGCCGGGTCTTTGAGTAGGGCACGGGCGATGGCGATGCGCTGGCGTTGGCCGCCAGACAACTTCACGCCGCGCTCGCCTACCATGGTATCATACCCTTTCGGGAAATCCATGATAAAATCGTGCGCATTGGCGCGTTTAGCGGCCGTGATGATTTCTTCCGCATCGGCGCCGAGCCTTCCATAGGCGATGTTTTCTCGTATCGTACCGCCGAAGAGCAATACATCCTGCGGTACAATGGCCACCTGTCCACGGATATCGGTAAGTGGATAATCGTCTGCCGCGCGACCATCAAATAAGATGCGGCCACTATCGGGTTTGTAGAATTGCAGTACCAGGGAGGCTATTGTGGACTTCCCTGTTCCACTCGGCCCAACAATGGCCAATTTCTCTCCCGCTTCCACATCAAAGGAAACCCCCTTCAAAACGGTAATTTCATGCCGTGACGGATATGCAAAGGTAACGTTCTCAAATGCGATGGCGCCCCCAATGGGGTTTTCAATGGTTTTCTCGGCCTGTAGCAGTCCAGCGTCTTCCTGTTGCTCATCGAGAATTTCGATGACCCGTTCACTGGCACCGATCGCTTTCTGGATGTTGGCGTACAATTCGGGGAAACTACCCATTGAGCCGGCCACAAAAATCGAATACAGGATATAGGTGGTGAGGTCGCCCACGGAGATATCGCCGGCCGACACCAACGCCGAGCCGTACCAGATAACCGCTACGACGGCCCCGAAAAGACAGAAAATAATAAAGGATGCAAAAATGCCACGATAGGTGGCCCCTTTTACCGCGATTTTCACGACCGACTGGAGGGTTTTCGAATAGCGCGACGCTTCATAGGCTTCATTGACAAAAGCCTTCACATTACTGATGCCCTGCAGGGTTTCCTGTACCACCGTATTGGATTCGGCCAATTTATCTTGCGCCTGGCGGGACAACTTACGGATGAACCGGCCGAAAACCACGGCCACGATGACTAACACCGGTAAGATACTCAGATTGAGCAGGGTAAGTTTGGAGGAGACAACGAATAGCCAGCATACACCGCCGGTAAGCAAGATTACCTGCCGGATGATTTCAGCGAAGGTGGTGGTCATCGTATCTTGTATCTGCGACAAATCCGCCGACAAGCGGCTATTGAGCTCGCCCACCCTACGGTTGGAGAAAAAATCGAGGGGTAAAGTAATCAGGTTATGATAGGAATCGCGTCGGATATCTGCTAATGATTTTTCCGCGACCTCCACGAAAAGACGTATCCGAAAAAAAGAAACTGCAGATTGGACAAACAGGATAATGAAGGAAATGACACCGATGGTATGGATATCCATGGCGAGCCAATCGTACTTCACTTTACCTTGGGCAGCGTCAATCATGGCTCCGAGCAACGCAGGAAAAGTAAGGGCCGTAAGGCTCGACAAGCACAAGAAAACCATACCCACAATGAATTTGCCGCGGTAGGGCCTTAGGTACGTCAGCAGTTTACCCGCTTTTTTAAGTGTTGTCTTTGTCAGCTTCGGTTTGGGCAGGTCCTCCGATGGCGTATTTCCACTATTGAGCCGTTGTCTTGCCATGTACTATAATTAAAAATTATAGGGGCAAAAGTATAGACAATAATGTTGTCGGGTATCATGCTTTCGTCACTTTTTGGCGACGGACAAACAACCATATACCGATACCCACCGTAGTTAACGCGAAGAGGGTTAACAATCCTTGGTTCCGCAGGTTGTTGTTTTCAAGCCTGTCCACCTCGGCCGATAGGCGTTCCTGCTCGCGCTGCAGCTTGCTGATGGTTTTGATGTACCCGTTGATACGTCCGTCAAATTCGTTAGCTTGCTGGGCGATTTGCGACTTCTCGAATTCTTTATAGTCCAGGAGCATTTTGGTTTCACGAAAGATATCATTATCCGTAAATACAATCTGTTTGAGGATGTCGATGGACGCCTGCATGTCTTTTTTGGTTTTGAGCCCGAAGATGCCTGTGCGTTTTTTGAGGCTTTCGTCGAACTGACCGAACCGCGCACTACGCTTTTGCAGCAGCTCGTTCACTTTTTGACGCTGTGCTTCGTAACCGGCAGTATCAGCAGCAGGTGGCGCGACCACGAGTGCAGCCCTGCTGCTTAACGCGGTACCGAGTAGCCAGACCAAGATGATCAGGTAAGAAAATCGCATGGAAATGGGCGGTCAAAAAACGGACCAAGATTACCGCCAATGGTTATGTTCCGAACTCCAGGCGGATGATGTCGCCCTTGTTGAGACCCAATAGGCCACTTGCATTTCCCTTATTGATGGCGATTTCCAAGTGGTCGCTGATGCCGAACAGGCAGAGCTTCTCTCCTTCAGGTACGTCATTGTAATGCCAGCTCATATGATCGATGGTTTCGTTCCGCCTGAAATACAGGGTAAAGTTGCGGCTACGCTGCACCTTGTTAAATAATTCTTTGCTGATATTGCTGATCACGTTGCCGAAGGAATCGACGAATACCACACTGCCCCGTAGGCTGTCTTTCTCCACGACGGGCTGTACCAGCGTTCGATCTACCACATCGGATACTGGGTCGCCCACATCGGCAAGCTTCCCACCTTTTGCGAGGATGCAGGCAGCCTTGGCAAAAATATCAGTCAACGGAAAATGCAGGTATTTCAAGTCTTGGATAATATTCAGCTCCACGGCCTCTTCGGGAGGTGCATCCAAAATCAGTGAGAAAATACCATTATCGGCACCCACGAAATAATGGTTCTTATGGGATAGCGCGACATAACGGGTATCTTGGTTGAATACCGAATCGATTCCGATAAGGTGAACTGTCTTCTTGGGAAAATACGGATAGGCATTTTTCAGCACGAAGGCTGCATACTGGATGTCGAAAGGCGGGATATCGTGTGATATATCGACAAGCCTTACTGCTGGAAATTGGCTAATGATGCTCCCCTTAAGTGCAGCTTGGTAAAAATCCTTATGTCCTAAATCTGTTGTTAAGGTAATGATACCCATACCCGCATTTCTTAAATTGTTGCAAACTTAGATAAAGTTGCTTTCATATCCAATTCATGTGGCTTCCGGCAGCCTGTGCAACTGCATTAAAAACAACTACCGCTCCACTTTATCGTAAGCAAGCGCGTTGGGGATTGAAATGGGGCAAAGCAATCGACAAATCAAAAGTATCCTTATCTTTGCCCCGGTTAGTACCACGAATAGGAAGCCACATTCATTAAATCACTTCATTTGATGACCACCAACCCATTAGCAAAAAAAATATTAGTAACGGGAAGCAACGGTCTGCTGGGCCAAAAACTGACGGACTTAGCACTCGCCGACGACCGGATAACATTGGTCGCTACCTCCCGGGGCGAGAACCGCCATCCTGCAAAAGAAGAATATACCTATATCGCCCTCGATATCCTCAACAGGGATCAGTTGCGGGCGGTCGTGGCCGAGCACCGGCCGGAGGTCATCATCAATACCGCGGCAATGACCAATGTCGACGCCTGCGAACACGACCCGGAGGGATGCAGGAAACTGAATATCGAAGCCGTGGCAACACTCAGTGCCTTGTGCGAGGAGTTCGGCATCCATCTCATCCACCTATCCACCGATTTCATTTTTGATGGAAAGGAAGGGCCCTATGCCGAGGGGGCCCCAGCCAACCCGCTGAGCCTGTATGGCCAAAGCAAGCTGGACGCCGAGCACCTTATCCAACAGTCTACGTGCAAATGGACCATCCTCCGCACCATATTGGTATATGGCGTAGTGGCTGACATGAGCCGCAGCAACATCGTATTGTGGGCAAAAGGTGCATTGGAGAAAGGGCAACCGCTCCATGTGGTCAACGACCAATGGCGCATGCCGACACTTGCGGAAGATTTGGCCGAAGCCTGCATACTTGCGGCTCTCTCGGAAACTGAAGGAATTTTCCATATTTCAGGGAAAGATATGTTTGCCATCCACGAACTGGTTGCCGCAGTGGCTGATTTCTGGAAGCTCGACAAATCCCTTATCCGGCAGGTAAGTTCGGCAACCCTCAGCCAAGCGGCACCACGCCCCGCACGGACAGGATTTTTACTGGATAAGGCACGCCATGTATTGGGTTATGAACCCCACAGCTTTGAAGAAGGGCTAGCCATCGTGAGCCAGCAACTGATGCAATCGGCCCAGGAATGACACAAACAAAAAAATAATCTCATCTTTGCAGCATGAATGAAAAATTTGCCCACGAGTCGCATACCGTCATGAACGAATTGGTGCTTCCCAACGACACCAATACGCTCAATAACCTCATGGGCGGGCGTCTGCTCCACTGGATGGACATTGCCGCGGCTATTTCCGCCCAAAAACATTGCAACCGCATCGTTGTCACCGCCTCGGTCGATAACGTATCGTTCAGACATCCCATCAAATTGGGCGATGTAATCAGTATCGAGGCCCAAGTGACCCGCGCTTTTACGACATCTGTAGAAGTACGTTTGGTAGTGTGGGCACAGAACATTCCTTCGGGCACGCGGGTCAAGTCGAACGAAGCGTTCTACACCTTTGTCGCCATCGACCAACACAACGAAAAAGTGGCGGTACCGAGGCTGATTCCACAGACCGACGAGGAACAGAAGCTTTATAATGAAGCCCTCCAGCGAAGGGAGCTCCGACTCGTATTAGGGGGCAAGCTCAAGCCGAAGGATGCCAAAGAGCTCCAAAACCTGTTCAAAGAGGTCGTGAAAGCCTAAGGATAATCTACGAAAATCCAAACCATTTCCCTTCGGGATTGTTGAAAAGGCAAACGAAACGATTCAAATGCCATTCGACTATCAGCCCATTGAGAATTATGCACTCATTGGAGACTTGAACACCGTGGCCCTTGTTGGCCTCGACGGCTCCATTGATTTCATGTGTTTCCCCGACTTTGACTCGCCGAGCATTTTCGCGGCGTTGCTTGATAAAGGTAAAGGCGGACATTTTGCTATCACTCCGGCGACGGGCGACATCAAGAACAAACAACTTTACCTACCTGATACGAATGTGCTGCTGACACGCTTTCTGGCCCGGAACGGGGTTGCGGAACTGACCGACTTCATGCCTGTCGAAGAGCTTTATGGAGGCAAGGAGCTGGTACGGCGGGTAACCTGTATCCAGGGCGAATTTGAAATGGCCATGCGATGCGCGCCGCGGTTCGATTACGCCCGCGCCAGCCATCGCGTTGAACAAATCAACGCGCATGAAATACGTTTTGTCAGCGAAGGGCCCGACCAAACCATATTAAGTCTGAAAAGTAATGTGAAGCTTCGGTTAGCAGGGCAAGACGCCGTGGCAGCGTTCCAGCTCAAAAAGGGACAAAAAGCCGATTTCATATTAGAGCAGGTAAACCGGTCAGCAGCATCTGGCGACAACTTGGAGGATTTCATAACCAAAAGCTTATTTGATACCATCAATTACTGGAAAGACTGGATAGCACGGTGTATGTACCGCGGCCGGTGGATGGAAATCGTCAACCGATCTGCCCTTTGTCTTAAACTAATGACATCCTACCGCTATGGTTCCATTGTCGCCGCGCCCACTTTTGGCCTGCCCGAAGAAATCGGTGGCGTCCGCAACTGGGACTATCGGTATACCTGGATCAGGGACGCGTCTTTTACGGTTTATGCCTTTATCAACCTGGGTTATAAAAAGGAGGCGCGGGACTTCATCGCGTGGGTGGAAAAGCAATGCATCGATATATCCAAAACCAATGAATACCTAACCTTGATGTATACGCTTGACGGGAAAAAAGACCTAAATGAAATCGAACTTCGACATCTCGAAGGCTATCGGAAGTCGAAACCCGTCCGAATCGGAAACGGGGCCCACGAGCAGATCCAGCTGGATATTTACGGTGAGCTGATGGACTCGGTGTATCTGTATGATAAAAACGTAGAATCGATTTCCTACCAGTTTTGGAAAGACCTGAGCCGCCATGTAGACTGGCTCAGCAAAAATTGGCAGATCAGCGACGAAGGGATATGGGAAGTACGCGGGGGCAAAAAACAATTCCTATATTCTCGGATGATGTGTTGGGTGGCGTTTGACCGAGCTATAAAAATCGGACTGAAGCACTCCTATCCACTGCCGGAAGCTTGGATCACCGAACGCGACCGTATTTTCAACGACATCCACCAGCAATTTTGGAACAAGGAACTTAAAACGTTTGTCCAGTTCAAAGGAGCTTCAACCGTCGACGCGGCCACGCTACTGATGCCCAAAGTACACTTTATCGGCGCGAAAGATCCGCAGTGGCTCGCGACACTTAGCCGTATCGAACAACAGCTGGTATCTGATTTTCTGGTATACCGTTACCGGCCAAACGAAGATTTTGATGGGCTTTCGGGCGCGGAAGGTACGTTCTCCATGTGTACATTTTGGTATGTGGAATGCCTTTCGCGCGCGGGCAACCTGCAGAAAGCGAGGCATTATTTTGAAAAGATGCTGGGTTATGCCAACCATGTAGGCCTGTATGCCGAGATGTTGGGTATACAGGGCGATCATCTCGGTAATTTCCCACAGGCATTTACGCATCTCGGTTTGATCAGCGCGGCGATAAACTTAAACAAGCAGCTGGATGATCAACGGAATAAGCAAGTAAACGAGTACATTTAAGCGAATGCATATGAAAGCCATAGCGATTAAGCCGGGCGTACCCGACTCGGCTATTATAGAAATTGATGAACCCCAGCTGACGAGGAAAACACAGGTCAAACTGAAGGTATTGGAAGTCGGCATCTGCGGCACAGACAGGGAAGAGGTGTTGGGTGGACGGGCCGACGCTCCGGAACATGCACAGCACCTCGTTATTGGCCACGAGATGCTCGGCCAGGCCATCGAAACGGGCGCAGATGTATCCACCGTTTCGGTGGGAGATTATGCGGTGCTGACCGTAAGAAGGGGCTGCGGGGAATGTGAAGCGTGTAAACACCACCGGAGCGACATGTGCTATACCGGCAACTATGCCGAGCGGGGGATTAAGGCACTCCATGGCTTCGAAACGGAGTTTGTAATAGATGATGAGCAATATTTGATTAAGGTACCAGAAAGCACAAAATCTGTTGGCGTCCTTGCCGAACCCATGTCTGTGGTACAGAAAGCTATCGACGAGGCAAATAATATCCAATCGGCACGCCTCCCCTTACCTTCACTTACAGGCTCCTCGTGGGTGAATGGTAAAAAGGTGCTGGTAGCAGGTATAGGAGCCATTGGCTTACTCGGCGTCGTCGCCCTACGCCTCCGGGGTGCCGAGGTAATCGGCGTGGATATCGTTGAGGAGCATACCAAGCGGCCACAACTGCTCAAACAACTTGGCGGGACCTATATTAACGCCCATCAAATTAAAATTGAAGATCTCGACGAAAAACTGGGGCAAATCGACATGATTCTTGAAGCTGCCGGCGTAGCGCAACTGGGTTTCGAATTGATTGATGTATTGGGTATCAATGGCATTTATGTGATGACCGGAATCCCGGGTGAGGGTAAACCCGTTTGTATACCCGGCGGCGAAACCATGTCGCAAATCGTACTCAAAAACCAGATCATCCTCGGAAGTGTCAACGCCAGTACGGCAAATTTCGAAACAGGCATCAAGGACTTGGAAAAAGCAAAAAACAGGTGGGGTGACGTGATTGACAGCATCATTACCAAGCGAATCAAATACACTGATTTTTCAGAGGCCATTGACCTGAGGTCAGCTGACGATATCAAAACCGTTATCCGTTGGGATTAATAACCCAGCTCCTTAGGCCTATCTCCGTTTAGGGACAAGCAATAAGACCACCCCTGCCACTAAGACAATCCCACCGACATAGGGTGGCCAATTCACATGTTCTTTTTTGTCCGCATTGATTTCCAACGAGCCGATATCCACTACTTTTTCTTTCTTCGTGAATGAGAAGCCGGTCCATACCAGCATGGCTATACCTACAATGACCAGAATGATTCCGATTGTCTTTGCCATACGATTTATATTTAACCTTTCAACAACCCCAATCGGAAAATGTTTGGAAGGGTCTTACTTCGCTGGGATTACCGTGATTTTCCGGAACTCCACGCCTGTATGGTCTCCCTGTATATAAATCGGACCCGGCTCGCCTTCATGGCTGTCAAGCGCACCGCCTGTAATGCCGGGGATTTCCTGGTTGTTGATAATCGTTTTGCCATTGGCCACAACCGTTACCATACGTCCACGTAGCGTGATTTCATATTTATTCCACTCATTTGGGCCTAAGGTTGCCATGTCACTGGGTGAGAGGAAGCCATATACGCCGCCAAAATACAGGGAGCCGGGATGCCTGTCTTTGGGCGAGTCTTCAATCTGTACTTCGTACCGCCCCCGCAGGTAAATGCCTGAGTTGGCTCCTTCCTTATAACGGAATTCCGCAACTAGTTTAAAATCTTCAAATTTCTGTTCACTGATCAGGTTGGCACCGGATTCTTTATTGATCAGTATTCCATCTTCCACTACCCACTGGCTGTTTTCGCCCGACGTCTTCCATCCGGTCAAATCCTTACCATTGAAGAGATCGATAGGGTCGCCCCACGCGATTTCGCCCGTGCGAACAAGGTATGGAGCTTTAACGCCTGTAAAGTTGAATGTATTTCCTTTATTGGTCGTGATCGTACCCTCGATACCATCACCGACCAAACGCCCTTCAATCGTGAATAGACCTCCACCTCCTTCCCACTGTGGTGGAATTTGGAAGGAGAACACGCCGTCTTGGAGTGTGATGTGCGAAACGGGACGGCTGCTGCCTGCATCGGCTACGAAATGACCAACCAGCACATCAAAGCCCGATAATTTGACTTCCAACCACGAGGGTACTTCTTTGCCGTCTTTATCTACCGTAAGGTCCCAACATCCAATCAACCCTTCGGCCTCTTCGGGCACAACCTGGGTTGCCGCGTTGTGTATTTCTTCTTCTTGTTTCTGCATGGAGGTTCCATTGTTGCACGAAATTATCCCGGCCATCACCAAGCACATGAACGGGCTGTATACTGCATATTTCTTCATTATTGATAAGGTTAAAATTTCCAAGTGACTAATCTACGGAATTTCCGCTGCCCAGCGCAACGATACGGTCGAATTCCTCACGTTTGAGCGGCATGACCGAAAGCCGCCCCTGCCGCACCAACGCTACATCCTGAAGTTGCGGATCCGCTTTAACGATCTCGAGCGTAACCGGCTTATTCAAGGTCTCCACCGGAGCCAAATCCACTACCACCCAGCGTTCATCCGTTGTGGTGGGGTCTTGGTACGCCTCTGTCACCACTTTTGCTATCCCAACTACCTCTTTCCCCTCATTGCTGTGGTAGAACAACACCAGATCGCCCTTTTTCATGGCCTGCAAATTATTACGGGCTTGGTAATTGCGAACGCCATCCCAAAATGTCTGCTTGTCGGCGAGGAATTGCTGCCAGCTGTATTTGAATGGCTCCGATTTCACTAAAAAGTAGTTCATTGCTTTGCTGCTTTTTTGCTATTTGCTTTTTGCAAGTTAGTTCTGCTTTTGGGGTACTTCCATCTTTTCGGCGAAGTGATCACAGTAATCCCGCAGGTCACCGATAACGGCTTTGGCAACGGGGTCTTCCCCCGCAGCGCGGATAAACGTGTCGCCGAGGGTTTGCAGCGTTTCGTAAAAAAAGCGCTTCATCTCATCCAACGGCATATCTTTCGTCCACAGGTCTATACGCATGGAGTTTTTGTAATGGTGATCCCACAACGCCAAAAACAACGCCTTCGCCGGCAAAGCTTCCTTATTCTCGCCATCCGACGATTCCCACATGATATCATCCGGCACGTTGTTTTCATCCAGCGTCACTGTCAGTTTTATTTCTGCTTTCTTCATTTCCTTTCTCAATAAACTACTACCATAGCCTCAATAGCCATACGACCAATGCTACGAATACCAAAAATGCCCCCTCCGCAATCCATACTCGTTTGAGGCTGCGGAGCATCAGCCTGAAAAACTGATCTGCGACAACCATGATCAACAAAAGTAACAAAAACCACCCAATTGTAACCACTCCGATCGCGTTATCCATCACCTGCCATAGCAATCCGGCCAATACCAGTGCGGACGCAATGTTCAATGGCGTGATCCGTAATCGCTTCATCGCCGTCGTTTACTTTGCGTGGATTTGCGATTGCGATTGCCCTTTTCGTCCCGCTGGCGTTTCGCCGTTCGTTGGTTGCTCGCCTTCTTCTCATGAAAAGCTCCTTGGAATTCCGGATGCTCCTTCCGCTTCTGGGCGTCGATCTCACGTGCGATTGCCTGCCGTTCCTCGAAACCCGTCTTTTCGATAAATACATCCTGGGGAATGGCGGAAACCGGTATCGGTTGGCGGATCAATTGCTCGATTTTATGGATATAATATTCCTCAGCCGGATTACAGAACGTAATGGCATCGCCGGTTTGGTATGCCCGGCCAGTGCGACCGATTCGATGGACATAATCTTCGATAACAATGGGTACGTCAAAATTGATGACGTGGCTCACGTTGCTGACATCCAAACCGCGGGCTGCCACGTCGGTTGCCACCAAAATCCGCACACTTCCTTCTTTAAATGCGTTGATGGAATTTATCCGCGTGTTCTGTCCTTTATTTGCATGGATTACGCGCACATTGTCCGGCCCGTATTTACGTTCCAAAAAGTGGAACACGTTATCGGCGACCGCTTTGGTTTTGCAGAAAACGATGAGGCGGTGTACCGCTTCGTCGTCCTTAAGCAAATGCTGCAACAGATTAATCTTCGTTTTCAGGTTGGGAACATCGTAGCGTGTTTGACTTACTGTCTGCGCGGGCGTAGCTTGTTCGGTAACCTCTACGATAGCCGGAAACTTGAGGAAATCACCGGCTATCTTGTGTACCAATTCGCCCATCGTTGCCGAAAAAAGCAAGTTCTGGCGTTTACGGGGCACCACTTCCAATATGCGGTGTAGCTTTCCGATGAACCCCATATCCATCATTTTATCAGCTTCGTCTATGACAAGCATTTTGAGGGATTTGGTGATGATGTGCCCGGCAAGGTATAGCTCCAGAAACCGTCCCGGTGTAGCTACTACGATGTCAACTCCCTTTTCCAATTCGGCGATCTGCATCTTTGGTCCCAATCCACCATATAAAACCGTAGTTCGCAAATCGGTGAACTTGGCAAGGAGCTGGATATGTGCTTCAATCTGCATGGCCAGCTCGCGGGTTGGCGAGAGGATAAGCGCCCTAGGGTCGTCACCCTGTGCATATTTCAATTTCATCAATAACGGCAGCACAAAAGCGGCCGTCTTTCCAGTACCGGTTTGGGCTATACCCATTATATCCTGCCCTGCCAGGACCGGTGGAATCGCTTTTTGTTGAATCGGCGTAGGGTCAATATACCCCGCCTCCTCGATAGCACTCAGGATCTGCCTGTTGAACTTGAAATCGGCAAAGGTTTTCCGCTCCATGCGGCAAAGATAATAAAAGCGTAATGGATTACACCTTCATCGAACCGATCCCTTCGTCGGCGTAATGTCGGTGTCTTATGCATTTAATTTTAGCAACGCGAACGGTTCATCGCCGCCGAAGCGGATCAAAGTAATGGCGGAGTTTTCCTGCACAATGCTTCTGTAGTTGCGTAGATGCATCCCCAGTTTATAGGCGAGGTACAGCCGATTCACGCCATTATGGGCCACCACAATGATGGTCTGGCCGTCGTGGTGCCGCTGCATTTCCGCAAAGAAATCATCTACCCGCTGTACCACTTGCAAGGCGGTGTCACCGGTTCCGCCGGCAGGTGCTACGGCGGGATCATTGTTCCACGCTTCCCACAACGCAGGGTCTTCGGCGACGAATTCGCCCCTTGTTTTCCCTTCCCATGTACCGAAATCGAGCTCAATCAGCCGCGGCTCGCGAACGATAAGCTGCCGGCCGCCGCACGCGATCTCGGCCGTGCGGTACGCACGCTCAAGGGGTGAAGTATACACGGCATCGATGTTGACACCCTCCAACTTCTCGGCCACCCGCAGGGCTTGCGCAATGCCTTTTTCTGTGAGTTTGGCATCGGTACGGCCACAGTAACGGTTGCCATCCGCATTAAACGTCGTTTCTCCATGGCGGAGGAGGTATACATCCAACATATCAGCAATATCCTTTCTTTTTCATTTCAACCACAAAATTCCCGTAATCTGTCTCATATCGACCGACCAGCGCAGGTTCGGGGATGACTTCACGGTCAACAACCGTCATTGATCGGGCGGCCTCAGCTACCGAACCAAAACGGGTTCTCGAGGCCGCGCCTATTGCTGCACCCACGGCACCATTTGCGTCGCGGCACTTGTATATGGGTCGGCCCAACACGTTGGTCCGAATGCGGAGCCAGGTGTCGCTGTTGCTGCCACCGCCGGCCGTATAGACCGCATGGACGCGTTCACCCGAAAGCTGTTCAATCAGTTCGTACGCCATGCGCTCGATGAAAGCGACTCCCTCCATACCCGCTGCAAAGCCTTGTGCAAGTGACACCCCTGCGGGCATAAACCCTTTGGCATCCGGTGCAATGAAGGGAAACCGCTCACCGGTCTGTTTCAACGGCCAGGCGAGCAGCCCGGTGGGAATGAGACCTGCCGCTGCTTTATCCAATTGCTGCAAATCCGTACCGAAGTCGGTAGCCACCCAATCGGCTCCCGTATTACTAGCGCCGCCCGGCATCCAGTATCCATCGGGGTGACGGTGACTATATAATCGACCCTCTGGATCATGCACCGCCTCATTAGTCACTCCTTTGATGACCAGCGTGGTACCGATGGTCGTATTCCATTCGCCCGGTCGTACTGCGCCCGATGCTACCTGCGACGCACAGCCATCGGTCATGCCTGCCACCACCTGCGCTTGGGGCATTCCCCAACGCACGGCCAGTTCCTCGTGCAAATGACCAATGGGCGTTCCGGAAGGAACCACTTCTTGGAGCCACTCGCGCTGCAACGGTAGCTCGGCCGTGAGGTATTCGGGCCATCGGAACGCCGCCACATCATAGCCCGACTTCAGCGCGTTGGTATAATCGGTTACGTCAAACCGACCGCACAGCATGCCGGTGATGTAGTCCGATGCATGGATCCATTTATGAATTTCCGCTGCCTTTTCGGGATACGTTTCGACAAACCAAACCATTTTGGACAGCCCGCTTGATGCGTTGAATCCGGTATAACCAGCGGGCACGTGGCGCTCGGCCAGGGCTTTGACGCGGCGCCCAACCTCCGCTGAACGCGGATCGCTGTACATGATGGCCGAATGCAGCGGACGGTTCGCGCGGTCAAGCGGAATGACGGTACCCGACGTAGAGTCTACGCCAACGGCAACCACCTGGTAGGCATCACCGTGTGCCCGCCCCGCATGCAGTTCATCCATCACCTCAAGTGTGCTGTGCCACCAGTCGGCCGGCGACTGCTCCATGCGCGAATCGGAGGTAAGGGTAAACTTGCGCGAGGCTTCCCCCAGCACTTCCCCTGTTTCCGTGACCAGCGACGCACGCACACCTTGCGTACCCACGTCGATGCCGATAAAACACTGCTGCATTTCTAGCTGATTTGGCTAAATGTATGCCGTGCACGCTTCCATTCGGCATACAGCTCCATGAACCGGTCGCGGTCTTGCGGTATTACTTCATCCTGCAATTCGGGCACGGCACCCTGCTGGCCGGTTGCCTCGGCGCAGATGAACGCACCACCCAACACGGAGGACTGTCTGTAGGTATTGCATATCCGGATTTTTTTATTGGTGAGATTGGCGATGAACTGGCGGAGCTTCCGGCTCTGCACACCACCACCGCACGCCCAGATGTAATCGCGGTTGTGTGCGGACACATTGTCCAGCACCTTATAATTTTCATAAATACTGCATGCGATGTCCCACAGGATGGCAAACACGAAACCGCCACGGGTTAGTTGGTGCGATACGGGTGCATTGAAGATAAAGCCGCCTTTGGTAAGGGGCGTATCTTCGTCGGCCACCAATGAGCCCAAAGAAGCTACGCATTGCGAATATGACGTTTCATCAAGTTCCTGCTCAATGACTTCATAGTCTTCATTGGGATAGAAAATTTCCTTGAGACGCTGGTAGTTCAACCCGGTTACTCCGGCATTGGCTTCTAGCATGAAACTACCCGTATCGATATGACGGCCGGTCCAGGTACGCTGCTGTCCATCGGTAACGTACCGATCAACGATCTTGATAATGGGCGTCGTCGTACCCGATACGATAACAACATCATCGCGGTCGGGCTTCGTGCTGTGCACCGCCAACTGCGTATCGGCGCCCCCTACCACGACCACAGCACCGGCAGCGATATCCAGTTCCTCGGCCACATCGGCCCGAATGGTAGCCAGCACATCACCCGACGACTTCAACGGAGGCAAGAGGGACGTCGGCAGGCCAAAAACATCACAAAGTTCCGAAGACCAGTCTTTCGCATTTATATCATACAATAGGGTCTCCGATGCTTGGGAGTGTTCGTAGCCCAATACGCCCGAAAACTGAAACTGCACCCAATCGCTGATGCTGGTAAATGTGGCAACCCCACTCCAGAGCGCTGTTTTACGTTCGCGCAGTCCCACCAGCTTCAGCGCCGAAAACAATGCGGTCGGATATCTGCCGGTCAAGGCATACATGCGGTTCTTGTCTTTTACCAACGCTTCCCATTCCCGCCCACGGTTGTCGTGGTTAGACATGCCGATGACGGGCTGCCCTTCCTTATCCAGCACCACCACCCCTTCACGTTGACTTGTCGCAGTAATTGCCTCGATCTGCACCGGACCGGCTTCAGCAAGCGTCTGTGCAGCAAGTCGCTTAATCTGTTTCCACAGCTGTGTCGGATCAAAATAAATGGAATCCGGATAATCTGCATCTTTTATATACGTTACGTTTTCGCGATGCAACGCCTGTATCCCGCCGGTTGTGCCGACAACAGCGGTACGTACGTTCCCAGTGCCGACATCGACAACTAAATAGGCTTTTTTTGATGGTGTCATATTGTTCATCTTCCGTTATTATGGATTTGTCCTTTCGCGGCTAAGGACGTTATCGGGAAATCGGAGATTACCCGATGCACGCCCATCGCCGAAAGTCTCTTGATTTCGTTATAGTCGTTGCAATTACCGATGATGAGCTCGGTACCTATCGCCTTGCACGCAGCCACCAGTGCAGCATCGATGTAAGCCGAGTTAATGGAGTAAAAGTCGGGCGTGAAACCGAGCCACTCCAAGTTGCTTTCCAATGTGGTTTTGGACTTGGCCAGAAAAGCCAGTTCGATGTCCGGGAACTTTCGGCGCAGCACTTGTAGTGTCCGCGGGTCAAAAGACTGCACGATGATCCGATCGCGGATACCTTTGGCCTCCACAACCTGCATCATCAGGTCTACAAACTCTTCAGGACCTGGGTGGTTCATTCCGTCATTTTTCGGATTCAGTTTTGTTTCGATGAAGTAACGCGGTACCGGCAACCCCTGTTCGGCGGCATACGTCTCTACCGAGTCGACCAACTCGCCCAGCAGTGGGATGTAGGCCGGGTATCTTTCCTGCTCGGGGAAATCAGGATTTGGCTTCATACCGATGTCGAACATACGGATATCGGCGTAATCCATTTGGTAGAGCACATGCTTCTCACCTCTCGCAATAGGAGTTCCGTCTGACTTCCTGACGATTTTTCGGTTCATCACCGCGTCATGGGTTACCATTACCTTTTTATCCCTGCTGATGGCTAGGTCAAACTCCAAGACCGCTCCATGGTACAGCGTTTTCTTCATCCCTTGAATCGTACTTTCGGGATGCAGGCCTCTAAACCCCCGGTGCGCAAAGACTTCCATCGAGGGCTGCCCAGTGGCCACTTGGCCGTACCCTAAGCAGCATACGGCAACGAGTAGCAGATTCCGCAACAGACGATTGGTTGATTTCATGCTCATCCTTTCACTTTAAATTCGCTGTTAAGCCCTCCCTATTAACGAACTGTTTGATGTCCTTTTTATCCTGTTTAAAAAAATCCCTCAACACGCCATTCATGATATCCACGTGATGATCTTCCACTTCGTGCGTTGCTCCTGCAATATGCGGAGTGGCCAACACATTGGGGTGTCTAATGAGGCGATAGTCCTTTTCATCGGGCGGTTCGTTGTAAAACACGTCCAATATTGCCCCACGAATCCGCCCATTCTCGATGACTTCCAACAACGCATCGCGATCGACCACCACGGCACGCGCGGTATTAACAAATATTGCATCTGCTTTCATCAACGCCAAGAGTTCAGCATCGATCATGCCCCGCGTCTCGGCCGTAACCGGCAGGTGTATCGCCACGACATCACTGGTACGGAAAAGTTCTTCCAGCGACTGCTTTTTATATAAGGGATCTTCAGCGGTGTAGAAAGGGTCGAAATACGTAATCTCGCAGGGAAATGTCTTCAGTATCTGAGCAATGGTTTGGCCCACCGCACCGAAACCGACCATCCCCACTTGTTTGCCCGCCAGTTCATTGCCTTTGAATTGCAGGTATGCCGTGTGTGCCCCCTCTCCCCATGCGCCCCTTTCAAGCCATTGGATGCTGTTCAGTGTTTTCCGTAAAAAAGTAATGGCGTTGGCAATGAACAGCTCGGCTACTGCCTGTGCATTACGTGCCGGTGTATTAAATACGGGTATCCCTTTTTGAGTGGCCACATCCACCGCCACATTGGAGGGGGTACCGCGGCATACGCCGATAAACGCTAACGTAGGGCAGGCCTGGATCACCGCCGCCGTTACTTCATCATGTTCCGTAATCAGTGCGTCCGCTTCCGACTCGCGCAGTAAATCGATGAGCTCGTCTGGTCGATAACCGTGTCCGTGGACTTTCCATGGCTTATAAATAATTTCTCCGAATAGCTGTGCCAACTCTTCCCTGCCCTTCTCGTGGTAAGGCGCTGTAACCAATATCCTCATTACAGAATGTTAAATGTATGATCGTTTTTCGTTTCTACGTCACTTATTTTCAACGGCCGGCATCGTGGGCTCCAAATCATCCGCTGCAGGTTTGGGCAAAGTGATAAATTTGGTAAGTACGGCACTGAGGAAGTATAGGCCCGCCAACACCCAAATCACCCCTTCGTCGCCGATTATGCCAATCAATACCCCTACGATGGCAGGGCCCACGAAAACCGGGAGACCTGCGCCAAGGTTTAGGATAGCCATTGCGGCTCCCTTGTCTTTTTTAACCAACGAAGGCACAAGGGCCGAAAGGGGAACATAGCCCGCCAGCAACCCACCCCAAAGCACACCGCAAGCCATCACCGCCCAGTAATCGCCACCGAACCACACCGGCGAGTAGAAGAAAAGCAAGGTCGTGAGGCCACACCCTACGCCGCCAAACCACATGATGGTATGCTGCCAACCCAGCCGATCGCCCACAAAACCGAAGATGAGGTTGAATGCAATATTACTCGTAAAGATGGTGCCCCATATCTGCAACCATTCTATGGTACTGAATCCGTGGGTGGCCATATAGATGGGCAGGAACACGGGGAAGGCAAACTGTGCGGTGGTATTAATAACGCGCACCAAACCGCCGATAAGCACTTTGGGCTCCTCTTTAACGATCGTTAGGCCCTTAAGCAATTCCTTCGCCTTCGAACCAGCATCGCCAACCGGCACGAACTTATCTTTATTCAAAACCAGTGCGAAAAAAGCACCTACCAGAACCCAGAAGATCGAACTCCATAGCGTGTTATGGTAACCCAACGCGTCGATGGCCCAGCTGGAATAGTAAGCCCCGAATACATTGAGTCCACCGGTAAATACAAACCAGAACCAGCCGACGGCACGGCCCAACTTACTTTGCGGTGTGCGGTACGTAATCCACACTAGAAATGAATACGCAAACAACGGATAAGCAAACCCTCGGATGGCATACGTAATCAGCATCACGGGGTAATCCAGGTTTTGCATCCCAAGACCAACGAATCCAATGGTTCCGATAATGTATAACAACAACCCCAGAAACATGGCCTTTCTAGGCCCGTACCCCTCGGCCAATACACCCGAAAACCATGATGAAATGGCGATGGTAATCCCGTATACAGTGAACAATAAGGCGGATTGCTGCATAGAAAGCCCATGTTCGATCAAGTAAGGGCTTAACCATCCTTGTTCCACACCATCGCCCATCATAAAGATGATAATGCCGAGATAGCCCCAAGCGAGCGGCTTAGGCAAGCCGGACTTCGAAAAGAAATCGGGCTTTTCAGTGTTGGTGGTTGTCATAAAAGTTTGAACTGATTAGTAATAACTTCATTAAAATCGGCTAAATATAAGAAATTACAATAAATTATAAATAATAATTAATGTTATTTAATTTTTTTAAACATCTTCAGAGAATCATTTTGGAACCCTATCGCCATATCACCTTACTTCTGCCCACCCCCCACTTCACCTGCCCCACCCCTTGCTTTCAGACTTTTATGGTCGAGGTGCAGGTTGACTGATAAGCGTTCGATGTAAATAATAATTGCTCTTTGAGGTCAATTTAATTTACATCTTGGTTTCATATATCCATAAAATCAGTTAACATTGCAAGGGGAAACGTTCGTTTTTGAATTTAAGGATAAGTCAACATGAAGAACATCACTAAACGACACCAGTTTATTTTAGAGCGGCTCAAGGACAAGGGACAAATCACAATCCCCGAGTTGATCGACCAAACGCGGGTGTCTGGCGTTACCATCCGGAAAGACCTTAAATTCCTGGAAGACAAAGGACTTATCTTTATCACACGTGGTGGCGCATCGTTGACCAATCCCTATACCATAGACCGCCCTATTATCGAAAAGGAAACCATCAACGCCGCGCAGAAGAAAAAAATCGCGCGGGCAGCCGTTAAACTCATTGGGCAAAACGATGCGGTCATTATCGGGTCGGGGACAACGGCCTTCGAATTAGCTCGCCAGTTGCAACCCGCCACCCCCCTCACCGTTATCACACCCGCCGTTAAGATTACGATGGAACTTTGCAATCGCCCGAACGTGGAGGTACTGCAATTAGGTGGCATTATCCGTACCAATTCATCGTCGGTAGCGGGTTCTTATGCCGAGTACATGCTCGATCGGGTATCGTGTGGCGTATTGTTCATCGGTGTGGATGGAATCGACCTCGATTTCGGGTTTTCAATAAGCAACCTCACCGAGGCTAATATCAACCAGAAAATGATCAATGCATCGCAAGTGGTGGTGGTATTGGCGGACAGTTCCAAATTTGGCAAACGTGGTATCGGCAAAATATGCGAGCTTGACCAAGTACAATACATCATAACCGATGCCGACGTCCCCGAAACACTTGTGAAAGAATTAGAGGAACAAGGGTTGAAAGTCATCGTTGCCCAATAAAACTCCGTGGTAACCTTGCTAGCCCTGACAAATTCACTCATGCCGACGCACCACCAGCACTTGGTCACCCTCTAGCAAAACGTATCCATATTCATAACAGAACCGGTACTGGGCACCCTCCACTGTCTCATTCATATCCGTGATGTAGTTGAAATTGAACCCTTCGTTGACCAACTCACGCCATTTTACCTTTCGGCTACCACGTGGACTAAGTGTCGCCAAGATTTTTCTATTTCGTTTGAGGATGTTATTTACCTTGCGGAGGTAGCCATTTTCACCGCTATTGCGCCTGTTGTTGTAATTGGCGCGGCAAGCATCGTCACAAAACTTCTTGTCGGCACGCCCGATGACGGGCTCACCACAGTCCATGCATTTTCTTTCCATAGGTAAGGGTTCCGTTTGACAACCATATGATGGTGCCCTAAAGGTAGGATTTTTTTTGTAAATACATTTCGTAGCTTTGCCATTCACACCGCACCATGCGCATACTTGTCATCCATAACTATTATCAGCATCCCGGCGGCGAAGATGTGGTTTTCGAGCAGGAAAAAGCCCTGCTCGCCACAACGGAAGAGGTTTTCTCGCTTACTTTTACTAATCGGAAGGGCTGGTACGGTGTATGGCAGACATTCTGGTCACCATGGAATATATGGGCAGGTATACGTGTGAAACGGGCCATCCAGCAGTATCAACCGGATATTGTCCATATCCATAACCTGCATTATGCCATTGGCCCCATCGCGATACGCATCGCTAAAAGCAGGAAGATACCCGTAGTGATGACGCTTCATAATTACCGCTTACTGTGTCCGTCGGCAACATTATACTATCAAGGTGAGGTCTTTACGGCCAGTCTGCGGGCAAACTTCCCTTGGGAGGCGGTGAAGAGAGGTGTGCATAGCCAATCCGTGTTGAAAACAGGGTGGCTAGCCGTTACCAACTGGGTTCACCGCAAGATAGGCACATGGCACAGGGTTGACCGATACATCACATTGACTGATTTTGCCAGGCAACTGTTCATAAACTCTTCGCTGGGTATAGCTGCAGAAAAATTCGTAACCAAACCTAATTTTTCTGCAGACAGTATGGGGATCGCTAGGCTACGAGGCCCTCATTTTCTCTTCGTCGGCCGCCTTACCGAAGAAAAAGGTATACACACCCTATTGGAAGCTTTTGCCGGCACCGAACATCCGCTACGGATTGCGGGCGATGGCCCGCTGAAAGACCACGTAGTGGAAATCGCCGAGACGTCGCCAAACATCACTTATCTCGGTAATTTGGCGCGTTCCGAGGTCGATCAGCAAATCGCCGAATGTTCTGCACTGGTCTTCCCATCCATTTGGTACGAGGGGTTGCCGATGACATTGATTGAGGCTTTCGCGGCTGGGACTCCCGTCATTGCCAGCGACCTCGGCGCCATGCAAAGCTTGGTACACGAAGGCAAGAACGGCTGGCGGTTTACCCCGAATGATTCCGCCGCCTTGCGCGAAAAAGTTGTCGAATGGCTACGTACAGACAAGTTGTATAGGGAACAGATGGGTCGCCACGCACGAGAAGAATACCTACAGCATTATACGGCTGCGCAAAACAAGAAAGAACTCATCGACTTAATGGCTAGCTTGCGCCTTCAGATCGACAAAAGTGCGCCGGAACGACGCCACTAAATCTGCATAACGGTCATTTGCCAGCTGGTTGTGGACTTCGCGGCGATCTGCTGAGAGATCGAAAAATTCTTCATACTGATGTTCGGGATACCTTATGTATTTGTAGTCTACCGAAACAACCGCTTCCGACACCGGGATTTGGGGTGAGCCGTAAAAACGATGCTCATAATAAAACTGTTCGCGCGTGGGTGTGCCACTGTTAATTGTTTGGGTGAGGTCCATCCCCTGCATAGCCATCGGAATGCTATCGGTGCTAATACCCGCCAACGAAAGGATGGTCGGTGCGATATCGATATTCAGAGCAATCTGCTCCAACATACGCCCCGGATTTGCGGTAGACTGCCGCGGATCGTAGATGATCAAAGGCACGCGGATCGATTCTTCGTGGGCAAACCATTTGCCTTCCAGCCCGTGTTCACCCAAGTAAAACCCATTGTCGCCCATGAAAATAATCACCGTATTCTCGTCGAGCCCATGGTCGCGCAATTGAACCATCAACTTCCCCACCTCTGCATCCATGCCCGAAATCAAGCGGTAATAGTCTTTCACTGACTCCTGATAGGTTTCGGGGTTTGAAAAGAATGTCTCCCACCGATATCGCGCGATGCTTTCGGGTGCCTTAAAAAATGCGGGCAGGCTATCCCAGTATTGCGGCTTCGCCGATTCGGGCACGGGCACCGCTGTGTCGTTGTACCAATCGGCAAACTCCTCTTGTACAACATACTTAGGTGGCCGTCCATCCAGTTCGTGCGGTGCTTTGAAGCTCACCGAAAGGCAAAAAGGTTGCGTGACAGTATCCTGCGTGGCCAGAAACCGGGCGATATCGCGGCCTATGCTATCGGTATGATGTACCGGAGCACCGTGAGCATCGTGATAAATATAAGGTGGCTGCCCTTCTTCCGTGCACGACCAAAAATCAAATCGGGTCGCCGGTGGGTGCTTCCCCACACCGAATTTTCCGATAAACCCCACACGGTATCCGTTGCGTTTCAATACCATCGGATAGGTTTGTTCAAACGCTTGGGGTGAAAAATCGGTACCGAAATCGTCGATACCATGTTTGGCCATGTATTGCCCGGCAAGTATACTTGCTCGACTCACCGCACAGATCGAGGTGGTGACATACGCGTGGTGGAATATATAGCCCCCTCGGGCCAACTTGTCGAGATTAGGCGTCCGAATGACGGCGTTTCCCATGCATCCCAACGCGTCCCAACGGTGGTCATCGGTCAGGATAAAAATAATGTTGGGGCGTTCCTTTGCATCATCCGAGCGACGACCTATACAACTGGCCCCGCCCAACATCACCAAAACGACTAACAGCAATTTCAGAAGGTTCGTTGATTTCACTACGTCTATGTTTGATATCATTCCAGCCTACCACTAGATTATGATTATGTATATCCGGCGGAAACCGCGATTAATTACCATTAGGCATTCAATGCCTTGCGAGCGAATTCAACGCATTTTGCTACTTCTTTCACGGCATCCGAACCGTCCGGTACGGGATACTCCAATTCAATCGTTGCAGGAAACTTATACTTATGGTCCGCCATCAGCTGCAGTGCTTCGGCAATCGGAGTATCACCCTCGCCCCATGGCAGGTTTGCGCCGCCATTAGCTTTCGATTTTCTGTCTTTCGTGTGCATGCTCACGATGTGCTGATGCTTAGCCTCTATAAACGGAATGGCCTCAAAACCTGCCGCCACGTAGTGTCCCATATCGAAGTTGATGGCATTGTAGGGCGATTGTGCGATGGACCCATCCCACATATCGAAAGTTTGTTGGGTATGCCCATGGTAGCCGACATACACCTTATTCCGCGCAGCAATACGGCCCAACCGTTGGGTATGCACCGGATCATTCGGAAACTCTACGTTCGCCTGGTTGGCCCCCAACGCTTTTGCGGCACGGAACGCATAATCGATCTCAGCATCGGTATTGTTCGCCCCCAGTGCGCTCGGTTTATAACCGTAGATACTCACGCCGGCCCTTTCATACAACTTCCGGAGCTGCTTAAACCGGTTCATCGGCACATTTGCCCGCCAATTGGCCAGTGTTTGGAAATACTCCGCCCGCGCAGCTTTGTCGGCCTCCTCGTTGCCTGTCCTGGCAGGTGCTTCGGGTGCACCGGCGAATGCTTCGGCAGCTGGCCCCATCAGTTCCACGGCGCTTACATTCGCATCTATGCAATAACGGAGTAAATCTTCCGCAGTACTCGGCATCGACCGGAAAGAATAGGTGATTACGCCGACCTGCACCCCCCTAAAGATGGAGTTGGGTTTGCCGAGGTCTCGTATATAGGCAGGCATGCCCCAAACGGGGGACGCCATCGCCGTCCCGATGGCCAGGGCCGAAGTGGACGCCAGGAATCGGCGGCGTGATATCGATATTTTTTCTTGTGTTTTCATTGCCTTGGCTTTATATTTCAGCTTCAAATAATCGGTATATCCATTATCAAAAATTCTTATAATCCCAGCCGTTGCGGTACGGGCGTCCTTTGAGCATATTGGCATATACATCATCGAACATTTCTTTTTTCGGGTTCCATTTCAGCGACCGCTGCAGCTCGTAGGCAATATTGATGGCATTGCACACCGATGCCGTACGGTGCCCGATTTCCACATCGGCCACGGGCTTGCCACGCTTCTTGATGGCATCTACCCAATCCTGGTAATGGTTGTCGGAGTGGTAGCCTTTTTTGTCGCTGGGCGTCATCTGCTGTTGGGCCAATCCGGCAGGCTCGGTATCGAGGAAACTCCGTGACACCTCGATTTTTCCTTCCGTCCCAATAAACTGGATAGCGTTGGGACGTCCCCATGCTTTGTGGTTCACGCGTACACCGTTGGCATAGGTGAAGTACAGGCCTTCAACAGCTCCGGGCCGGGCCGGCGGCACGAACGACACCGGGCCGGAATGGTCCATGTCCAGCGCCCACTGCACGATATCGAACATATGCGCCCCCCAATCGGTGATATATCCACCACCGAAGCCACGGTAGCCACGCCACCAAGCCCATTTATCTTCCTCAATGGGCGGCGAGAGGATGGGGTGGTACCCCCGGTAGAGCGACGGACCGACCCATCTATCCCAGTCTAAGTAATCGGGGATGGGCATGGACGGTAGGTCGCATTGTTTCACCGGCTCGCCTACGGACACGTTGATTTCTCTGATTGTGCCGATATAGCCATTGCGTACCAAGTCGGCTGCCTGCCGGAAGTTATACTGCGAACGTTGCATACTGCCGGTCTGAAGCACCCGTTTGTATTTCTTTACCGCATCCACCATGGCACGTCCCTCTTCGATGGTCAGTGCCAGCGGCTTTTCGCAATAAATATCCTTTCCCGCCTTCGCGGCGTCTATGACGTTCAATGCATGCCAATGGTCGGGCGTGGCCACTACCACGGCATCAATGTCCGTGCGGGCGAGCAGTTCTCGATAGTCAGCATACGATTCGACCGTGTGGCCAACTTTTGTGGCATTGAGCTTTGTCGACTCGCCGACGAACTTGGCGAGCTTCTTGCGGTCGACATCGCTGGCCGCCATTACCGTCGTCTCGGGCACCTTGCCGATATTATGCAATAATGTATATACTTGTTTGCCGGTACCGATATAACCCAGGTTGATGCGATCGCTCGGAGCGACGAAACCATTACCACCCAATACGTGGCGCGGCACAACCATAAACCCTGCAGCTGCTACCGCGCCTGTTTTCAGGAAGCTCCGGCGCGTAAAACCGAATATCTCTTTGTTATCCATTAATTTATAATTGTTCCTGTAATGTGCCTACATTTTCGCCCACCGGCAAACGATTGCAGTAGTTAAGCTATCACGCCTAAATGGGTATTGAAAACGAGGTATACAAACTTAGAGAAAGTGATTTCCAAATACAAGTTTGATTGTCTTTTTTATCCTTGGGAAGATTCGCGCCATCAACCCTATACCGGTGCAAGATACATACAGGGTGTGGGCAGCTGCACAGCCGGCTCGCCCGCAGCAGTACCACATCAATTCTTCAGCAACCGCTGGATCTCATCCAACTTCATCAGGGCTTCTACGGGCGTAAGGGTATTCACATCCAGATTATTGAGCATATCCCGGATTTTTACAAGGATGGGATCATCTATCGAAAACATCTGCAGCTGATAGGCTTGTTTCTGGATTTTCTTCATGCTGTCTTTGATGTGCTCGCCTCCGGTACGCTCCTGCTCAAGGCGCTTCAGGATCTCATTGGCACGTTGCAGCAACCTGGGAGGCATCCCAGCCAGTTTAGCTACATGGATACCGAAGCTGTGTTCACTGCCACCCGGCACCAGTTTACGGAGGAAAATCACTTTGTTTGCTACCTCCTTCACCGAAACATTAAAGTTTTTGATTCGTGGGAAAGAGGCGGCTAGCTCATTCAGCTCGTGATAATGGGTTGCGAAGAGTGTCTTTGCCCTCGCGGTAGGGTGGCCATGGAGGAATTCGGCAATGGCCCATGCGATGGATATACCGTCGTAGGTGCTGGTACCCCGTCCAATTTCGTCGAGCAATATAAGGCTACGCGCCGAAAGGTTGTTCATGATGCTCGCCGTCTCATTCATCTCCACCATAAAGGTCG
Organism: Parapedobacter sp.; assembly: GCF_053550995.1. Lineage (NCBI taxonomy): Bacteria > Pseudomonadati > Bacteroidota > Sphingobacteriia > Sphingobacteriales > Sphingobacteriaceae > Parapedobacter > Parapedobacter sp. The sequence continues at coordinate 11,924 of NZ_JBMQOC010000126.1, read as the reverse complement.
ACTCGCCAGAAGACAGATTATCGGAAGCGCCCACACGGGTGAATATCTTGTCGACCAACCCGATACGCGCTTCCTTGGCCGGCACGAAGCTACCCATCTGTGCCATGAGCACGATCAGGGCCGTCTGCCGCAGCAGGGCCGATTTACCCGCCATGTTGGGGCCCGTGATGATTATGATTTGCTGGGTATCATTATCGTGGAAAACATCGTTGGTAATGTAATCCTCATCTACCGGAAGGTGCTGTTCGATGACCGGGTGGCGGCCGCCTTTGATATCAATCGCGTTGCTCAGGTCGATCGTGGGCTTCACATAGTGATTCCGCTCCGCGATTATCGCAAAATTGAGCAGGACATCGAGCCTTGCCACGAGCTGAGCATTGAGCTGTATCGGTTTGATGTATTCGGCCACCGCGGCAACCAACTCGCCATACAACCGGGTTTCCAGCGCCTGTATTTTTTCCTCAGCTCCCAGTATCTGATCTTCATACGTTTTCAGCTCTTCGGTAATGTACCGCTCGGCATTGACCAGCGTCTGCTTCCGTACCCATTCGGCTGGCACCTTGTCTTTATGGGCGTTCGTCACCTCCAAGTAATAGCCGAAAACGTTATTAAAGGCTATCTTCAACGATGGAATGCCCGTGGTCTCGGCTTCGCGCTTTTGGATAGCAAGTAGATAGTCTTTCCCGCCGAATGCAATTTCGCGCAGCCTATCCAGTTCGTTGTCTACGCCATTGGCGATGACGTTCCCTTTGTTCACCGCGACCGGTGGCTCGGGCTGCAATTGTGTTTCGATGCGCTCGCGAATCAGCATGCAGGTGTTCAACTGGTCGGCAATGGTGTTGAGTGCGGATACTTCCACGTTACCGATGCGTGTTTTCAATCCCTCTATGGCATGCAGGGCCCGTTTCAATTGAACGACCTCCCGGGGGTTGGCCTTTTGCAGACCGATTTTACTGATGAGCCGCTCCAGGTCGCCGATTTGTTTGATTTCGCGGACCAACTCCGCGCGGAGGTCGGCATGTTTGTATAGGTAGTCGACCACTTCGAGCCGCTCGGTAATGGCTTTTTCATCTTTGAGCGGCATTACCATCCATCGTTTCAGTAGCCGTGCCCCCATGGGCGTAGCCGTCTGGTCCATTACATCTGCCAACGTAACGGCCTGTTCATTGGCCGAGGCCACCAACTCGAGGTTGCGGATGGTGAACCGATCGAGCCACATATAGCGGTCTTCCTCAATACGCGAAATGGTCGAAATATGCTGTAGGTTGCGGTGTTCGGTTTCGTTGAGGTAGTGCAATGCCACCCCTGCCGCCACAATACCCAGCGGTAACCGGTCTACACCAAATCCCTTGAGCGACTTAACGTCGAAGTGCTTGAGCAGGGTTTCGGCAGCATAGTCTCCCGAATATGTCCATTCATCAAGCGTATAGGTATAGAACTGACTTCCGAACTGTTCGACAAACGTCTTGTATTGACGTTTGCCCATGATCACTTCCGTCGGCTTGAAGCCCTGGAGCAGCTTATCGATGTAGGCCGGAGTACCCTGGGCCACGAGGAACTCGCCCGTGGAGATATCGAGAAACGATACGCCCACCGATTGCTTATCGAAAAAAATGGATGCCAGGTAGTTGTTAGATTTCTGTTGGACGATATTGTCGTTGTATGATACACCTGGCGTTACCAGCTCGGTCACTCCCCGCTTTACGATGGTCTTGGTGGTCTTTGGATCTTCCAACTGATCGCATATGGCCACACGCTGGCCAGCACGCACCAATTTCGGCAAGTAGGTTTCGAGGGAATGGTGGGGGAAGCCCGCCAACGCTGTTTCCGACTCGCTTCCGTTGCCGCGCTTAGTGAGTACGATGCCCAGAATACCGGCGGCCTTGATGGCGTCCTCACCGAACGTCTCGTAAAAATCGCCCACACGGAAAAGCAACAACGCCCCAGGATATTTCACCTTGATGGCGTTGTATTGTTGCATCAATGGAGTTTCTTTCTTCGCTGCCTTTGCCACCATCCAATTTTTGAGTGGCGGTAAAAATAGGATTAATGAGGCGCTTTGGCAAGTTTCTATTCGTATATTCGCATCACAGCGACTATGGCAGCCAAACGAAAACGTAAAAGAAAGCGGTTAAGGAAAATCAATGTTATCCCCTCCATCCGGAACGCGTACCTGAGATGGGCGTTACGGGTACTCTTCTATTTCCTTGCCGTCACCATCTGCTGGGTTATCCTGCTCCGTTTCATTAACCCGCCCATCACTTGGCTGATGGTGCAACGCGGCATCGAACGAAAAGCCGACGGTAAGGAATGGAAGATAACAAAGCAATGGGTACCGTACAACGACCTATCGGATAACCTGAAGCGTGCAGCCATTGCTGGGGAAGATGCCCGTTTTATGAAACATTGGGGGCTCGACCGCGAGGCCATTGCTGACGCTTACCAACGCAATAAAGAAGGTGGCCGGCTGCGGGGCGGAAGTACGATCAGCCAGCAAACCGCCAAGAATGTATTCCTGTGGCCCCGCCGATCGTGGATAAGGAAGGGCTTCGAAACTTATTTTACGTTATTAATCGAATTATTCTGGAGCAAAAAACGGATTCTTGAAGTGTACCTTAATGTGATTGAAACCGGCGACGGGCTATACGGCGTAGAAGCTGCTACCCAGCATTACTTCGGCAAGTCGGCACAAAGCCTCACCAAGCGCCAGGCAGCCTTGATCGTAGCGGTGCTACCCAACCCACGGCGTTGGTCGCCGGCAAAACCGACTGCCTTCATCAATCGGAAGGCCAATACCATTGTGCGGTATATGGGGCACAGTGAAGCACCGTAATCACGCTTTCGGAAAAAATTAAGCTTATCTATTCTTCTTCATATTCGATTACGGGCTTTCCTCCTATACATGCCACTACACCCGTAGGCTGTTTTGTTAGCCTAGCCTCGGATAGGGTTCCTTGCTGGCGGCCTCCCATAATCGGTACACCAATATGTTATAATCGGAGAATATATTCCGGCTCATCAGACCCCAGGCCATGCACAACCTCAACCCCCATTGCTTGCTGGCTAGCGGTACAACTTACCGTATCCTTGTAGTGCTGTATTTTCACATGCAGATCCTCCACTATTTCCCGGGCTTCCTCCATCGGCAAGTTGCTTATAGTATAAACCAGCAGTCTGTTGTCTTCGCAGGCTATAGTAATTGGCTGTGGGGTCGGGCCGAATAACGGAGCCACTAACGATTGTGCTACATTACGCAACGCATTATCACGTAGCGCGCCTTACAAAAACACATCCGCGTGCCAGCTTTCTTTCATTGGCACCTCCCAATGGGTCTCCAATTCGGGATACGATGTGATCAGGTTGTTGAACACGATGGTATCTCCGGTTACTTCCCCTTCTGCAATAAGCTGCTCAAATTCACGGCGCTGGGCGACTGCGATCCGATTATCCTTTCGGTAAGCCATCTGCAGGCGGTCGAAGAGATTCAGGCCGGTTTCTTTTTCGATTTCTTTGAGCAAGTACACGGATTTATCGATGGAACACCCCGTCGGTGGCGCAATAGCATCATCCACCATCAGAATGATGAAGCGATCATAACGGACTTCCGCTTTTGCGGCCAATGGCCGGCCATGCGCCTTCCATTCGACTGTGAAAAGCTTCAATTTGTCCAGTACTTTTGCTTTATCGGCGGCGGTCAGTTCCCGATCGGCTTGATATATCCAAATGCGTTCCATCGCACAAAGTTACTATTTAAGCGTAATACGGTGAAATCATCAGATAAACTACCACGCCCGAAACCGCTACATACAGCCAAAGGGGAAATGTGTACTTAGCGAGCTTCCGATGCCGCGCGAAGTCGCCCGACAACCCGCGGACAAACGTAATCAACACGAACGGGATGACAACGACGGAAAGCAGGATATGCGTAATCAAGATAAAGAAATACACATAGCGGATGGTACCTTCACCACCGTAAGGGGTTGACTCGGCCGTCATGTGGTAGGCCACATACATCAGTAAGAATGCTGCCGAGCAACCGATGCATATTTTCACCAAGGTTTCGTGTACCTTGCGTTTCCCGTTTTTTATAGCTATTACGGCAGCTACCAAAAGTACGGCCGTCAACCCATTGATGGTGGCATAAATAGGAGGCAAAAAGGTCAATGGTTTTACCTCATACCCCAAGTCCCGTAAATTTACGCCAAACAAGATGGCCACAACCACCGGGATGGCAACAGAAAGTATGATAATCCACCTATTGTATTTTCGCTCGACTCCGTCAACCATGTCAAAAATCTAAAATCGTAAATCTAATATGGGCTCGACTCCCTAATCTCCTGAACCAACAGTAATTTAAGTTCATCAATCAAGCGGTCCACTTCTTTCCTTCGATTCACATCGTAGTATCCACGTATGCGCCGTTTCGAATCTACCAATATCAATGATGAACTATGGATGAAATGTGCATCGCGCGTAGTATCTCGCACGGCATCGACTAGGAACCCCTTCCGCGCGATATCATACACGTCATGCCCTCCAGCGGTGAGGAACTGCCATTTCTTGGTTGCAGGCCGGTACGTGTCCGCATAGGCCCGCAGGACTTCAGGAGTATCATAAGCTGTGTCTACGGTGATGGTATAAAAATTCACCATATCATTCTTGGCAAAACGCTCAGCCACCCGGTTCATCTCATCATTCATATGCCGGCAGAAAGTGGAACAGCGCGTGTAGAAAAAATCGACCACCGAGATTGTTGTATCGTCGCCCAATACCAAAACAGATTGCCCGTCCTGGTTGGTCAGCGAAAAAGGTTCAATCTGGTGGAATAGGGTATCGGGTACTTGCTTGCCCATCCTGTTGGTGAATGTACCCGTCAGTGTCTTTTCGCCGAAGATAGGCAGGTTCTGATAGCGGTTCTCCCCTTTTCTTTCCAGCAGAAAATATAAAAATCCTGGCAGGATCAAGATAACTGCCAGGATTAAGATTTTCTTTATACCGCCGGAATTCGCAGTGCTTGTCATTGCGGATTGGCCCAGTGGGGGAACGGATTGTAATGGGTATTGAGGTATCCGCCCTCGGTAAGCATCAGTGCGATAAAGTAAATGATCAAGATGAAGGTAATGGCAATAGACGTAATGAAGCCAAATGTCTCAAACTTCAGGTGCATGAAGTAGGCCACGATGTAATACGCTTTCAGCAATGTAAGGGCAATGTACACGATATTCACGCCGAGGCTCTTTTCGACCACGCCTCCATGTACCAACACCAATGCAATGAAAAACTCGAGTGCCGTAAGTGCAAGCAGATAAAAGAACACCCGCCAAATCTTGCGTTTGGTCATGCCTTCGTGGTGCTGCCCCTCGGCGTGTTCTACTGTATGTTCTTGAGTAGCCATAATTTCAATAACTGCTTTAACTGTTTATACCAAATAAAAGAATGTAAATACAAATACCCATACCAAATCCACAAAGTGCCAATAAAGCCCAACTTTCTCAACCATCAGGTAACTACCCCGGCGTTGGAACGTGTTGGCCAATGTCATACCGAGAATAATGATGTTCAACAGGATGCCAATGGAAACGTGGAAACCGTGGAAACCGGTGATGGTAAAAAAGAGGTTTGCAAATTGCTGTGCGGACACCTCGGAAATGTCTTTCGTAAAATATGGCGCTAAGGTGACATCCGGCGAAACGCCTTCCTGGAATGGGATACTGCCCCACCAGAAACCTTGGTGATGCAAGTGACTCCACTCCAAGGCTTGGCAGCCGATAAACATCAAACCGCCGATGATGGTGGCAATCATCCAACCGACAACTTCCTTTTTCGAGTTGCGGTGACCGGCCTCTACCGCCAGTACCATCGTTACCGAACTCATAATGAGAATAAACGTCATGATCCCCACAAACACCAACGGGTAACCATAGTCTGCTATAAATGGGATAGACTGGAACACCTTATCCGGATCGGGCCACGTCATGTGGGCGAACCGTTGCGAGCCATAGTAGATCAAAAAAGCGGAAAACGTAAATGCATCGGACGTAAGGAAAAACCACATCATGATCTTGCCGTACTCCACATTGAAAGGCGATCTACCACCGTTCCATCGTCCGGTTTTTACCTTATCTAATTCCGTTACAGTTGTACTCATTGTTCAGTATTATTGGTTCAAAAGTAAAAAAACATAAATATAAATCCACAAAAAGCCTAGAAAATGCCAGAATAGGGTGGCTAGATCCATCCGAAAGACATTATTCACTTGATTGACCCCTCGGATACGTCCCACCAATGCACGAGCCAACACGATGACTCCCGCAAGAATGTGTGCGAGGTGCATACCGGTAAAAATGTAAATGAACGATTGTGATGCATTGTTATTTACAAACACAACCCCTCTACTTGTCAATACACCCCAAGCATACACTTGGACAACAAAAAAGCCAATCCCCAAAAGAAGTGTTGCCGCAAGCAGTAATTTCTGTTGAGCAAAACGGGTCTTCTTGGCAGCCACATAGGCAAGCTGCATCGTCACACTACTTACAACAATCAATAGCGTACTGTAAACAAATGCTTGGGGCAATATCGTTTTGATGCCCCGGTCCAATCCCCCGGCTGTATATACGATAAAACCACTCGAGAGCGCGGCAAACATCATAAACATGCCAATCATGCCTAGCCAAAGGTTGAATTTTTTCGCTTTCTGCTGTGCTAGATCTTCCTTATTTTGGGTATAGTGTACCATGGCTATCATAACGCTACAAAATCAAACAGTAATACCAATTGGATGACCGGCAAATAGAAAAAGGACGTAAACATCACCTTTCGGGCCGAAGCCAAATCGCATTTTATGAATAGCTTAAAGCCGTACCAACTGAACAGCAGGGCTCCTGCCAACGACACCAGTGAGACCGTCAAACCTCCGAACCCGAAATAGTAGGGAAGTAAACTCACGGGAATCATCAACAAAGTCGAGAATAGGACCATGAATGCCGACACTTTGTCGCGCCGCGTGGTCGGCAACAACCGAAAGCCTGCTCGCTTATAATCATCGTCCAGTACCCATGCAATGCCCCAGAAGTGGGGGAACTGCCATACGAATTGAATGGCGAACAAAACTAAGGGGATGACGACTATCGCCGCGGCGTTGGTTTGGCTATATGCAGCCAGATCATTCTGACTGAACGCTGCATAGTAACCAATCAGTGGTGGAAGCGCCCCAGGGAAAGCTCCGACAAATACGGCAATTGGCGACTTCCGCTTCAATGGCGTATAGATAAAAGCATAAAGGATGATGGAAAAAACCGACAGGACGCCAGCCATGAAATTGAGCGTCACCAATGTGTATGTCCCTGCAATCCCCATTAGAAGACTCAACACCAGCGCTTGGCCCGTCGTCATCCTCCCGGCCGGAATCGGCCTATCTGCCGTACGTTTCATCAGCTTGTCCAAATCGCGCTCGATAATCTCGTTGAAGCCATTTGCCGAACCGGTAACCAGAAAGCCACCCAACGTCAATATCAACCAGTTGATCCAATTGATATCACCTTGCTGTTTACTGCCAATCAGGAATGCGATGGATGCAGAAAACACCACCGTCATGGTCAGTCGCATTTTGACCAATTTCTTCAGGTCGTCTACGAACTGCATCACTTCTGCGAGCATCGCTCCCCGATGTTGCTTATGTACAACGACATTCCCTCCGTGCTTTTTGGCTTGCATGTCATTATCCGATATATTCATTCACTCTCCTTCAAACTATAAAATGTTCTTTCGCGACACCGTACTTAACAATAGTACCAAATAATACTGTGTGCCGAACAACAAACAAGCCACCATCAAATGGACAGTTTGTGCGTACGCGGGCATGCCAAAATAAGCTAGTACCAATGCGCTCACTAACTGCAATCCGAGCAGTAAGAGCAACAGATTGGTAAACCTGCTTTGGTGGGTGTTGGCGGCAAACCGCGAACGCACCACAAAGAACAGTGCAATGATGGCAATACTCGACACCCAAGCCAAGCTACGATGGAGCTCAAACACTTGGCTGACCTGCTCCAGCCACCCGCCCCTGTCGGGCCAACTGTCCGATGATGCTATCATATCAATCTCTTCCCGCACCCCCGTGCCAATGGCCACCTGCAATACAATGATCAATAGGGAAAAAACCGCAAGCGGCTTAATCCAACGAGAAGTGTGATTGATCAGCAGATCTTTGTCGCGCACTGATCTAACCTTGAAATAGGTGTAGATACTAATGCCTAAAATGACAAGTGCCAATAGCATGTGTACCGTAATAATCCAAGGCATCAAGTTGGTGGATACGACAATCGATCCCAACCAGGCCTGATAACCAAGAACGAGTACATTGATCACACTCCAAACGAAAATGGATCGCTTTGTTTTAAAGAACGTAATGGAGCATATCGCGGTAAGCAGCACCAAGATCCCGGTAATCGCTCCCACCAATCGATTGACATATTCTGTCCATGTTTTCGCCGCGTTGAACTCCTCATGTTGCAAGATACTCTCGTCGTGCCTGATACGGTCAGCCAGCTCCTTATTGCCGAACCGTTCCAACATGTTCGCAAAACGTTCATTCTTCGCCTTCCGCCCCGCAATGTATTTTTCCTCAAATCCGGGTGGTAATTGCGACTCATCCGTAGGCGGTACCAACCGATCAAAACATTTTGGCCAGTCTGGACAACCCATTCCCGAACCCGTGCTCCGAACGATACCGCCGGCCAGAATTACCAGGAATATCGAAACAATCGCTATCTTGTTAACCCTTAAAAACCGTCGTTCAGCGGGTGGCAGCATGTCCGCTTATTCTGTTTCCTTCTCCGTTTGGGGGCTGTTTGCCAACTCCCATTCCCGTTGGATGCGTTCAGCTTCAGGATTCCCCTCAAAATCATGGGGCAGGTTTGAACTCATCGTTTCAGAGAACGGAACCGTCTGTGGAATGAAATCCTCATGATGCCCTGGCTTGCTGTAATCGTATGGCCAACGATAAACCGTCGGAATTTCTCCGGGCCAATTGCCGTGGATATGTTTCACTGGTGTTGTCCATTCCAATGTATTGGAGCCCCATGGATTCTGCGGCGCAACCTTGCCAAATTTCATGGACGTGAAGAAATTCCAAAGGAATGCGATCTGTCCCAAGCCAGCGATAATCGCCGACCAGGTGATGAATACGTTTACAGACATCCATTTCTCCATAAACGGAAACTCAGTGAACGCATAATACCTACGCGGCACACCATCAATCCCCATAAAGTGCATGGGGAAAAACACGAAATAAGCCCCTACAAACGTGAGCCAAAAATGAAGATATCCAAGCTTTTCGTTCATCATCCGTCCAAACATCTTAGGATACCAATGGTAAACGCCACATAACATACCGAAGATTGACGCTGAACCCATCACGAGGTGGAAGTGGGCGACGACAAAATAAGTATCATGTAAATTGATATCTAACGCAGAGTTACCCACATACAAGCCCGTTAAACCACCCGAAATGAAAAACGATACCATCCCTATCGCGAATAGCATGGCAGGTGTAAAGCGAATATTCCCCCGCCATAAGGTAGCAAGGTAATTGAACGACTTAACTGCCGAAGGTACCGCAATAATCAAAGTGGTAATCATAAACACACCGCCTAGGAAAGGGTTCATACCCGTCACGAACATATGGTGTCCCCAAACGATGAATGACAATACTGTAATACCCACCAACGAGTAAACCATTGCATGGTAACCAAAGATCGGTTTACGGGAATTTGTTGAAATTACTTCCGATGTGAGACCGAGCGCTGGCATTAACACAATATACACTTCCGGGTGGCCTAAAAACCAGAACAGGTGCTGGAATAAGATAGGGCTACCACCCTCATTGGGCAGGATCTGCCCTTGAATAACCAGATCCGATAAGTAAAAGCTTGTACCAACGCTACGATCGAAGAAAAGCAACACAACGGCAGAAACCAATACGGGGAATGAAAGTAATCCAACAATCGCCGTGAGAAAAAATGCCCAAATGGTTAACGGCATTTTCCATAAATCCATCCCCTTCGTACGCAAATTCAATATCGTACTGATATAGTTGGTTCCACCGAGCACCTGCGATATGATAAACATCACCATGCTAACCAACCACAAGGTCATCCCGAGGCCGGAGCCGCTGATGGCTTTCGGTACCGCTGAAAGCGGTGGATAAACCGTCCACCCAGCACTCGCTGGCCCACTCTCGACAAAGAACGACGATATCATCACCACGCAGGCCCCAAAGAAGAACCAATACGAAAGCATATTCATAAAGGGGGATGCCATATCCCTTGCGCCCAATTGATAGGGAATCAGCAGATTACTGAAAGTGCCACTGAGTCCAGCTGTGAGCACGAAGAATACCATAATGGTACCATGTATCGTCACCAACGCCAAGAAAAATTCCGGGTTGATACGACCACCTTCGGCCCATTTACTACCCAAAAATACTTCCAAAATAGGGAATTCTTTGTCGGGCCAAGCCAATTGGAGCCTAAACAATATGGATAGAATCATGGCAAAAACGGCCATGATGATCCCAGTAATCAGAAATTGCTTCGCAATCATTTTGTGGTCCTGACTAAATACATATTTAGTCCAAAACGATTCATGGTGATGCCCATGTTCAGCGTGGTGTTCTAGACCATGTGCATCTGCGCTTACTATATTTGACATATCTGTGTATTAAATACGTTATTCCCTCGATCCTTAGTTCGTTTGAGCCAATAAGTTGGCATCTTCCTCATCCTTATCCTTATCGGCCTGAGACAATTGAAACTCTTTCCGCAAATCTTCGGTAAAGAAATACGGCTGCTCATTCAGCCAAGCCTGATATTCTTCTTCAGTAACCACCCTTACTTTCTTCTGCATGTTGTAATGGCCACCACCACATATCTTATTGCATAACATCACGAAGTCGTAATTATAATCGCCCATCTTATCGCGCATCTCTTCGGTAGTCATCGTCGCTGTAAACTGAAAATAAGTCTTCATGCCCGGCACGGCGTTCATCTGCACCCGGAAATCTGGAATAAAGAAACTATGCAAGATATCCTTTGACCCAATCTGGAAACGAACGGGCTTATTCACAGGAATGACGATTTCACTTCCCAATTGATCATCCCAACTGTTCTTATCATTGAAATCAATACCCAAGCCATTTAGCGGCGTCGTAAGTCGGTAGTCCCGCTCGCCAATTTTGCCATCACGACCCGGATAGCGCACTGTCCAAGCAAACTGTTCACCAACCACCTCGATAAGGATTGCCTCCTTTTGGTCTTCCTCAGAAACATTGGTAATCGATCGCCAAGTGAAAAAACCGAAAAGCACGAGGATTGTCAATGTTACCGCTGGCACAATGGTCCATATTTTCTCCAGCGTATTGTTGTGGGGATAAAAGTAAGCCTTTCGCTTGGGCCGGGCACGGTAAATATAAGCAAAAGAGAACATGGCTATATGCATGACGACCAATACCACGGTAATTATTACCGTGGTAATAATAAACATCGTATCGATACGTGCTCCGTGCTCCGTTACCGCAGCCCGGAAAGACTGGGCTCCATGATGTGCGTATGACCAATAGACGCCATATAAGCCCAATATAAGTGCAATGATAAATAATTTGGCGTTGAAATTGCGCGCATAATAGGTTGTATCCTTCCCGTTGATTCGTCGGGTCAATTCATACACTTGGATGATTTTACCAATCACACCAACCAACACGCAAATCAGGAGTACCAACAAAATGCCATAAAAGAAATTCATGTACACTTGAGGGTCGATATTGGAACCGGTCTCTTCCGCCGCTGCGACAGCCGCGGAGCCGCCTGCAGATGTTGAAGGTGCCGCCGCCGCGGTATCGGCGACCGCCGCTGATGTATCAACCG
>NZ_JBMQOC010000125.1:0-35666 GCF_053550995.1 Parapedobacter sp. | reverse complement strand
GCCGGATTTATTTTAGCGACCGGTGAACCTGGCCCAAGCCGCGGGCGTAACAACGCGCTATATCAAGCACAGAGTAACGCGTGAATCGGTAACCGCATGGACAGCAAACTGTACCCCATGCACCTCGTGCCACAGGAGGCCGAGATCCTGGAAGGTTTTGTATGGAAGCCGGGCGACCGACCGACCTCCAAGGAAGACCTGTTGACGCGCCGCCGGCCACCGGCCGACGCGGCGCTGGCGGTGCCTTCCGACTCGACCACCCAGGGAAGGCAACCCGCTGCGGAAGGCCAATCGCCCGAAGCGGCTCGCCCCGTTGGCAGCGACTCGGCGCGTATGGAACGACCGCTACAGCCGCCGCATAGCGTAAAAGATACGGTACGGACAGATAGCCTATCAACAGACAGTTCGACCACTGATCGTTTGGGTGGCGAATCGCCACCAGCGGACAGCGCAGGGGTCGACTTATCGGCCAACATTGACCTGCCACGCCCGTACCAACACCGGAAGGCGGCGCAACGGCAAATAATCCTTACAGCCTTTTGTGCAACCAACCGGGTAGTAGCCGATAGAGCCAGGCGACGAACCCCCACCGCCGCGTGACGTACACCACGCCGCGCCGCTTTTGCAGCCCCCGGTAAATCTGTCGGGCAGCTTTATCCACTGGCGCCACCCAGAACCGTACGGGCGATTTAGCCATCGGTGTATCCACGAACCCCGGGCAGATATCCGTTACCCAGATATCCATCCGTTCTTTACAAGCCTTCTGCCGCAGGCCCTGCAGGTAATTGATCTGGTATGCCTTGCTGGCGCTGTACCCCGGTGCCTGCCGGCTTCCACGCATGCCGGCCACCGAAGTGATGGCGGCCAAATGACCGCGCCCCCGGCCCTTGAAATAGTTGAATGCCCAATCGGACAACTGTGTGAATGCCTGCACGTTGAGGTCGATCATCCGCTGTTCGATATCGAAATCCAGCGCCACGTTCGTATCACCACCCCCGGCGCTGATTACGATCGTATCTACGCCACCCATGGCCGCTGCAAGGGTTTCCAAATGGGTAATGCTCGTCGCGGTGTCCGTCACGTCGAACGTAGCGGCATGAAAGCTGGCAGGTCGCTCAGACACCATTTCGCGTAGCAGCGCTTCCCGCCGGCCCGTGATGCCCACAACATGGCCCTCGGTCGCGAAAACCCCCGCCAACGCCCGGCCTATACCGGATGTTGCCCCGATGATGATGATGTTTTTCCTTACCGTTCCCATAAATAACAGCCGTACAGCAGTGGTGCCGACGACCACCCGCTAAAGGTAAAAACTATTCGTCAATTCCCCCCGCCTCCCACCCTTGGTTATCCGATACTATTTTTGTACCTTTGCACAAAGGGCCATGTTATTACCTTTCGTTTTGCTCCCCACCCCAGCTTGCAAATCATCGGAGAACGGTATTGACCCCGATAAAAGTGTTTAATTTAAAATCATCGATGGGAAGATCACAAGAGACATTCAGTAAAAAAGAAAACGCCAAGAAACGACAACAAAAGAAAAAGGAAAAAGAACTGCGCCGTGAAGAAAAACGGCAGGCCGCTGCATCCAACAAGGGCAAGAGCCTGGACGACATGCTTGCTTATGTGGATGAATACGGCAACATCACTACCACCCCTCCTGACCCCAAGAAGCTCAAACCGGTATCCGCGGACGAAATCCTGATCAGCACACCGAAACTCGAAGATATCGAAGACGCCGATGGCATGCGCACAGGCCGTGTGGCGTACTACAACGAGTCAAAGGGCTATGGTTTCATCAACGACGGGATGACCGGTGAACGCATCTTCTTCCACGTCAACGACCTGACCGAACCCATCGCGGAAGACGACCGCATCGAATTTAATATCGTGAAAGGCCAACGTGGCCCCCAAGCGGCTGACGTCAAGAAAATCAGTTAACCGTATCATCAGCAGGCATTGCCCGAGTGTGGCAGCAACGGCCAGCCTTGACGGGCTGTGCCCGGATTCACCCTATTTCAAAATACGCAACGTCAAATGCCGAAACCATTTGGCTTTTTTTAGTACGTTTGTGTTATGTCTGTAAACAAGGAAATCAAACGCATCACCACCCATACCATCCGCGAGATGAAAAGCCGTGGTGAAAAGATAGCGATGCTCACGGGGTACGACTACTCCATGGCCCGCGTATTGGACGATTCGGGGATCGACATCATCCTCGTGGGCGATTCGGCTGCCAATGTAATGGCGGGCTATGAAACCACCGTGCCCATCACGCTCGAAGAGATGATGTACCATGCTTCGGCGGTGGTGCGTGCCGCCAAGCGTGCGTTGGTGATCGTCGATCTGCCGTTCGGCTCATACCAGGGCGATAGCAGCGATGCCCTGAAAGCGGCCGTACGTGTAATGAAGGAAACCGGGGCGCATGGCCTGAAGGTGGAAGGCGGTGTCGAAATACAGGAAACGGTACAGCGTATCGTCAATGCCGGCATCCCCGTCATGGGCCATCTGGGCCTTACCCCGCAGTCCATCTATAAATTCGGCACCTATACCGTGCGGGCGAAGGAAGAAGCCGAAGCCAACAAGCTCAAAACAGACGCTAACCTATTGGAAGAAGCCGGTTGTTTCGGCGTGGTGCTGGAGAAAATACCGGCCGCACTCGCAACCGAGGTGACAAACGCCATCGGTATCCCCACCATCGGCATCGGCGCCGGCGCCGGATGCGACGGACAGGTACTGGTGGTGCACGATATGCTGGGTATCAATAAAGGGTTCAAACCGCGATTCCTTCGTCAATATGCCAACCTATACGAGGAAATAGGCAATGCAGTGAGCAACTACATCCGTGATGTGAAATCATCGGATTTCCCGAACGAAAGAGAACAGTATTGAGGGTGCCGGCTACGTATTGATGGCTCGCCAAACCATATCCTTTAACGATTGGATATTTTTGCCCGATACCGATGAGATAAATACATGGGGGATTTCGGCGGGTACGCCGGCCTTCATCTCAGCTTCTAGCTCGTCATCGAGCATGTCTGCTTTGGTAATGGCCAAGATACGGGGCTTGTCTTTCAGTTCGGGGTTGAACGCAATCAACTCATCCAACAGGATGTGGTATTCTTCGGCAATCGTCCGGTCCGTATCGGCAGGTACCATGAACAGGAGCACGGAATTGCGCTCAATATGACGCAAAAACCGGTGACCCAACCCCTTCCCTTCCGATGCCCCCTCGATGATACCGGGGATATCGGCCATGACGAACGACTTATTGTCTCGATAGGAAACGATGCCCAGATTGGGCACCAATGTGGTAAACGGATAATCTGCTATTTCGGGTTTTGCGGCAGAGACCACCGAAAGCAACGTGGATTTGCCGGCATTGGGGAACCCCACCAGCCCGACATCGGCCAGTACCTTCAGTTCGAGGATGATCCACTGTTCCTTGCCCGGCTCGCCGGGCTGGGCATATCGTGGTGTCTGCTGCGTGGGGCTTTTGAAATGCCAATTACCCAGTCCGCCCCGCCCACCTGCAGTAAGCACCTTCACCTCGCCATCTTCGGTGATATCGAATAGCAATTCGTCGGTCTCGGCATCACGCGCCACGGTGCCGAGCGGCACTTCCAGCATTTCGTCCTTGCCATTGGCGCCGAACTTCAGGGCACTGCCCCCCGGCTGGCCATCATTGGCAATCACATGCTTGCGGTACTTCAGGTGTAGCAACGTCCACAACTGGGCATTGCCTTTAAGGAAGATGTGGCCACCACGGCCACCATCGCCCCCGTCGGGGCCGCCCTTGGAGGTAAACTTATCGCGATGCAAATGCGCAGAGCCTGCCCCGCCCTTGCCGGAACGGCAGCATATCTTTACATAGTCTACGAAATTCGAACCCATTTTTTTAATTGTTAATGGTCAATTGTTAATGGTCAATTTCCGATGGCTGTTGACAGCGAGGCATCCATTAACCATTAACCATTAACCATTATTAAAACCGTCGATAACCCCGCTGATTTCGTTGAAAATAACTTCGATGTCGCCGATACCATTCACTTTGGTCAGTTTACCTTGCCGTTCGTAATACGGCAGCACGTGGATGGTTTTATGGAAGTACTCCTCGATGCGCTTTTTCAACTTTTCGCTATCGTCATCCGCGCGGTTGCTGATGGCCTTACGCTTGGCGATGCGTGCGGTCAGTTCGGCCTCGGTTACGTCGAGCGCAATAACGCCCGTGATACCGGAATCCTTCGATTCCAGGAAGTGGTCCAGCGCTTCGGCTTGTGCCACCGTACGCGGAAAACCATCGAAGATAAAGCCCCTTGCCTGTGGGTTCTTGTCGATTTCCTCCTCCAGCATGGCAATGGTAATGGAATCGGGCACCAATTCGCCGTCGGCAATTAACTGGCTTACACGTTGCCCCAATTCCGTTTGGTTGGCGATGTGTGCCCGGAAAATATCGCCCGTGGAAATATGCACCAGTTCGTACCGGTCGATAAGCTTTTGCGATTGGGTTCCCTTCCCTGCACCCGGAGGGCCAAATAAAACAAGGTTTAGCATCATATATCCGTGAAAAATAATAGCCTAACCGGCATGCTGATTAGGCTATATGAGTGAAACATGTGCGCTTGAAGGGAGTCGAACCCCTAACCTCCTGATCCGTAGTCAGGTGCTCTATCCAGTTAAGCTACAAGCGCATTCCCGATTCGGTTTGCAAAGATAGGAATCTGATTGATACCTGCGAAATATTTTTGGAAAAAATACCGAGCAATGCGATCCGGGTCGCATTAGTTCCCTGATTTTATTATCTTTAAAACCAAAACATAATCATCGTATCAAACGTTAACCCCCTTATGGACTACAATAAAAGCCTAATCAAGCGGCGGCGGATACGCATCGGAGATATCAGTATTAGTTATTTGTTGAAAGAAGCCGACCCTGCCGACCAGACTGTGGTATTCGTACACGGTTTCCCCTTCAACAAAAACATGTGGATACCGCAATTGGAAGGACTGCCGCCCTCCATCAGGGGCATTGCGATGGATGTGCGCGGCCACGGCAACAGCACCATGGGCCATGGCTTTTTCAGCGTCGATGTTTTCGCAAAAGACCTTTTGGTATTCCTGCGGAAAATGGCGATCAACCGTGCCATCGTATGCGGAATCTCCATGGGTGGGTATATTGCGCTCCGCGCATACCAAATCCGACCCGAAGCCTTCGCCGGCTTGATATTGTGCGACACCAATTCCCTTGCTGACGACAATACCGCGAAGCAAAAACGGTTCGACACGATCCAATCCGTGCTTAAGAACGGCAAGCGGGCGTTCTCCATCGGGTTCGTCAACAATGTATTCGCACAAAAGGCGCTTACGGAAAATCCCGATGCCATCGACCTGATCAAAAGCAGTATACGCCGGAATACCGAAAGCAGCATCTGCGCAACCCTGCTGGCGCTCGCCTCGCGCACCGATACAACCGACAGCCTGCAAAGCATCACCGTGCCCACGCTGGTTGTCCGCGGTGCGGAAGACCGCATCACGCCACGCGAACAGTCCGATATCCTCGTCTCCAAGATACCCGATGCTACCTACCTGGAAATGCCCGGCTGCGGGCACCTACCCAACCTCGAAGATACAACCCGTTTCAACATGGAACTGACGGCATTTATCGACCACATCAACCCGGCATAGCACAGCGGTGGTCAAGTAAATGTAAAAATCAAGTAACGGGTTACCTTATCGGGCGACGGATGTTTACTTTGCGGCGTATTTGCCTTCTATAATGGCATGAGGAAAACCATCATACGTATGTTGTTAAGCTTACTTATCGTCTGTGCGGTCTTCGCTGCGGGGGTCGTGATCTTTACGCGGCAACCACCCTTCGGGAAAGCCCCCCGCGGGCAACGGCTGGAGCGGATCGAAAAATCACCCAACTATAAAAATGGGCGCTTCCAGAACCTCGAAGACACGCCCGACCTGGCCGAAGGGGCCAATATGCTCACCGTGCTGTGGAGCTTCCTTTTCAACAAGACGCCGCGGCAGGTACCCATAGATTCCATCCCTTCCGTCAAAACGGACCTCCATCAGCTTAACGCCGACACCAACGCGCTCGTCTGGTTTGGCCATTCATCGTATTTCATGCAGGTGGACGGCAAGAAATTCCTCGTCGATCCGGTGTTCAACGGCCATGCTTCACCGGTGTCGTTCACGACGAAAAGTTTCGCCGGTACCAAGGGCTACCACGTGGCCGATATGCCCCGCATCGATTACCTGGTCATCACGCACGACCATTGGGACCACCTCGATTATAACACCGTTAAGCATCTCCAACCGAAAGTGGGCCGGGTAATCTGCCCGCTAGGCGTAGGTGCACACCTCGAATACTGGGGTTATCCACCCGAAAAAATCGTGGAGCTCGACTGGCATGAATCGACCGCCTTGGCTGACGGATTTTCGCTGCGGGCCACACCCGCACGCCACTTTTCGGGGCGCGGCTTCAAGCGGAACGGCACGCTCTGGGCATCATTTGTGTTGAATACGCCTACACAGCGTATATTTATCGGCGGGGACAGCGGCTACGGTACACATTTTTCGCAAATCGGCGAGCAATATGGCCCCTTTGACCTCGCCATCCTCGAAGACGGGCAATACCACCCCTATTGGATATATATCCATACCTTGCCCGAACAGGTGCTCCTCGCCGCGAAAGACCTTGGCGCCAAACGTGTACTACCGGTACATAACTCCAAATTCTCGCTGGCCATGCATGCTTGGGACGACCCGCTGATCAAAATAGCCGAGGCGAATGCGGCAACGGGGCTACCATTGCTCACCCCCATGATCGGCGAACCGGTGTACATCCAAGACACCACCCAGGTCTTTACACGTTGGTGGGAAGGGGTGAATTGACACCGTGGGCCATCCCTAAAAACCGGTATTTTCGAATTTCATCCGGGGTATTTTAAGGATTTACTCTTCGGTTTATGTACATTCGCCTTGATAAAATCCATCACTATGAACAAGGCCAATTGGATTCCCGCCCGCAAAACTACCCTCATTGCAGCCGGAGGCGTGATCATCGTCATCATCATCGCACTGTTCCTCTGGAAATACAGCCAGTCGAACACCGTAAACGCCAATAATACCGCTTTCGCCAAATACGTGGAAGCCTATACTTCCGGCGTCGTATCGCGCGAGAGCACCATACGCGTACGGCTGGCATCGCAGGTAAGCACATTCCAGCAGACCAACCAAGAAGATCCCCGCAAGCTCTTTTCTGTCAACCCGCATGTAAAGGGCAAAGTGTATTGGCTAGACGCACGCACAATTGAGTTCCGGCCCGACGAGCAACTCAAGCCGGGGCACGAGTATAACGTGACGTTCCACCTCGGCGAAGTGGCCGACGTAAGCGACGACCTCAAGGATTTTGTTTTTAACTTCAAGGTGATCGAGCCCTCTTACCATGTCGAAATCGATGGACTGACAGCGCAGACCAATACCGCCACCGATCTAATGAAACTCACTGGCCGCATGGCCTTTGCCGACACCGAGCAGCCCGAACACATCGAGGAAGTGCTAACCGTATCTTCGCAGGAAGGCACAGCATACACCATCAAGTGGCAACACAACCCACAGACACGGATATCTACCTACATAATCGACTCCATACCACGGGGCGATGAAGCGCGCAACCTCATCTTACGCTGGGACGGCGGCCCCATTGCCGCTTCCAAAGACGGTGAAAAAACAATCGAAATACCCGCCAGGGGAGTATTCAAGGTGTTGGACATCCGCGCGGTGCACGAGCCGGAACAATACGTATTGGTACAATTCTCCGACCCCATCCTGGTGGCACAGCAGCTCAGCGGACTGATCGAGGTTGCGGGCATGCAGGATCTGCGCTATACCATCGATGGCAGCGAAGTCAAGATGTATGCACCCGACCGCCTGGAAGGCGACTATGCCATCGCGGTGAATGAGGGGGTAGAGAACATCAACAACCAGAAAATAACATCCGCTTATTCCGCCAACGTCAATTTCGAAAACCGGCTACCTTCCGTGAGCATCCCCGGGAAAGGGACCATCCTACCGGGCTCGGGCAAACTCACCATGCCGTTTGAAGCCGTGAACCTAAGGGCGGTGGATGTGACCATCGTGAAAATATTTGAAAACAACATACCGCAATATTTCCAGCAGACGTACGACAGCAATTACGAATTGCGGCGCGTAGCCCGCCCCGTGGTGCAGAAGACCATCGCGCTAGACACCGACAAGAGCGTAAACCTGCACCGCAAAAACCGCTTTTCGCTGGATATCGACCAGCTGCTCAAAGCCGAGCCCGGGGCCATCTACCGGGTATTGATCGGCTTCCGCCATAGTTATTCGGTGTACCCGTGCAGTGATGCGGATGCCGAGGCCATTGCCGCGGCCGAGGCGGAACAACACAGCTATTATTACGGCGACCCAATTGACGATGACGACGAATTTTGGGGGCGCTACAATAATTACTACCCATACGATTACGATTGGGACGAACGCGACAACCCTTGCCACAGCGCCTATTATACCACCGGACGCTGGGCCAGTCGCGATATGCTCGCTTCGAACATCGGCCTCATTGCCAAACGCGGCAACGACAATAGCATAAACATCATCGCTACCAGTATCCTTACCGCCCAACCCATGGCGGATGTGGAGGTGAAGCTGCTCGACTACCAGCAGCAGGTGATCCAAACCGCCACCACAAACAGCGACGGGTTCGCCAAAGTGGAAGTACCCCGCAAACCATTCATGCTGATCGCCGCTAAAAACGAAGAACGCGGATACCTCAAGCTGGACGACGGCTCCTCCCTCCCACTGAGCCGATTTGACGTGGGGGGCGACGTGGTGCAGAAAGGCATCAAGGGATTTATCTATGGCGAGCGTGGTGTATGGCGGCCGGGCGATTCCCTGTTCGTGGGCTTCATCATGGAGAACCAATCGGCCAACCTGCCCGAAGGACACCCCGTTACCTTCGAGCTGTACAACCCCAAGGGGCAACTCAACAGGCGGCTGGTGGAATCGAAGCATACCAACGGATTCTACACGTTCAAAACGAAAACGGAAACTACCGCCCCGACGGGCAATTGGGTCGCCAAGGTGAGCGTGGGGGGTGCTGTATTCCAGAAGACATTGAAAATCGAGACCATCATGCCCAACCGGCTGAAGATCGATCTCGATTTCGGCGGCAAAACCGTGCTGAGTAAAGGTAGTGCCGTGCCTGTCAACCTGTCGGCAAAATGGCTTTTCGGCGCCGAAGTGCAGGGACTCAAAGCCCGGGTGGAGGCCGTAGTGACACCGGTGAAGACGGCCTTTGATGACTTTCGACTATATACGTTCGACGACCCAACCCGCAGCTTCAGCAGGGAAAGCGAAGTGCTGTTCGACGGCACACTGGACGCTACGGGAAAGGCTTCCTTTTCCGCGGATATCACCGGCACAAACGGTACGCCGGGCATGCTGCGCGCCAGCTTCACCACGCGCGTATTCGAACCCGGGGGCAATTTCAGCATCGACAACGTGAGCATGCCGTATAGTCCCTACACGAGCTATATCGGCGTGCGTACGCCCGAGGGCGATCGCCTATCGGGAAGGCTGCTCACCGATGTGGACCATACCGTAGATATAGTAGGGGTAGACGCAACCGGAAAGAAAATAACCGGAAAGCGGCGCGTACAGGTGGAATTCTATAAAATACGCTGGCGCTGGTGGTGGAACCAGGAAGATGAGTACCTCGGCAACTTCACGCAGGACAAATACAACCAGCTGCTCAAAAAAGAAACCATCACGCTCGAAAATGGCACCGGTAAGTGGAACATCCGCGTGAATTATCCCGATTGGGGCCGTTACCTCGTACGCGTGGTGGATCTCGAAAGCGGTCACGCCACGGGCAAAACGCTGTATATCGACTGGCCGGGTTGGGCACAGCGCGAACAGCAGAACAATCCCACAGAAGCTTCCATGCTGTCATTCACCGCCGACAAGGAAACCTACCGGGCCGGCGACAAGGTAACCCTCACCATCCCCTCTTCGGCGGGCGGCCGGGGGCTTATCAGCATCGAAAACGGAAGCCGCGTGCTTAACAGCTGGTGGATCGATACCGAACAGGGACAGACCGTTTACACCTTTGAGACTACCGAAGACATGGCTCCCAACGTGTTCGTGAACGTAACGCTGCTGCAACCGCACCAGCAAACGGCAAACGACCTGCCCATACGCATGTATGGCGTGATACCCTTGCTGATCGAAAACCCTAAAACGATCCTCAAACCACAGATAGGCATCGCCGAAACCCTGCGGCCGGAGACCGAATCGCGCATCTCCGTATCCGAAAGCAACGGCAAGGCCATGACCTACACCATCGCCATCGTAGACGAGGGGCTGCTCGACCTCACCCGCTTCAGAACACCCGACCCCCACGCCAGCTTCTACGCCCGCGAAGCGCTGGGCGTGAAATCGTGGGACTTGTTCGATCAGGTACTCGGCGCTTGGGGTGGCGACCTGGAGCGGATACTTAGCATCGGGGGCGACGGCGAAATCGACCGCAACGTAAACCCCGCCAAAGCCAACAGGTTCCAGCCGGTGGTCAAGTTCCTTGGCCCCTTCACACTGGGCAAGGGCCGAACCAATACCCACAAATTCACCCTGCCCCAATACATCGGCTCGGTAAGGGCCATGGTGATTGCCGGGCAGGATGGCGCCTACGGCTTTGCCGAAAAAGCGGTAGCCGTGAAAAAGCCGCTGATGCTGCTGGCTACCCTGCCACGCGTCATCGGGCCGAAAGAGACATTCAAGTTGCCGCTCACCGTCTTCGCGATGGAAGACCGGGTGAAACAGGTGAGCCTCGACGTCACCGCATCGGGCGGACTTACCGTACAGGGTGGCAAGCAGACGCTGCGTTTCGCCAAGCCCGGCGAACAGATGGCCCATGCCACCGTAACCGTGGGCAACGAGACCGGCGTAGGCAAGCTCCGCGCCGTGGCGAAAAGTGGATCTGAAACGGCCGTGTATGAAATCGAGATCGATATCCGCAACCCCAACCCGTTCGTTACCTCGGTCGACAAAGACGAAATCGCGGGTAACGGATCGTGGCAGCGGAGCATCGAGCCCCTCGGCCCCGGCAATGGCAACACGGCCTCGGTGGAAGTATCATCCCTGCCTCCGATTAACCTTTCCAAGCGGCTGAATTACCTGATACGCTATCCGTATGGATGCGTGGAACAGGTAACATCCAGCGTGTTCCCACAGCTGATGCTGGATAGGCTGGTCGAATTGAAAGACCGCGATAAAGCTGCCATCGAGCGGAATATCAAGGCTGGGATCAATAGGTTACGCAATTACCAATTGCCCAATGGCGGCCTGGGGTACTGGCCGGGAGCTACGACCGTAAACGAATGGGGCACGAACTATGCGGGCCACTTCGTGCTGGAAGCGCAGGCCAGAGGGTACACGCTACCCGCGGGGTTCCTCGATAGTTGGCTCCGCTTCCAGCGGAGCGCGGCACAGGGATGGTCACCCAATCAATACAACTGGCGCGGTGGCGACCTGCTACAGGCCTACCGCCTCTACTTGCTGGCCTTGGCCAAAGCCCCCGAAATGGGGGCCATGAACCGGCTCAAGGAATTCCCTTACCTGTCTGACGAGGCGGCATGGCGGCTCGCCGCTGCCTACCAACTAGCCGGACAGGGCATTGTAGCCAACCAACTGGTGAAAGGCCGCCCTACCGACGTGAAACCGTATGAACACGCTGGATACACCTTCGGGTCGGCCCTGCGCGACCGCGCCATGATCCTGGAAACGCTCGACCTCATGGGGCGCCGCGAAGAGTCCGAACGCATGCTGCTGTCCGTGGCATCGGGGCTAGACAACGATAGCTGGTACAGCACGCAAACCACCGCCTATGCGCTCCTGGCCATTGGCAAGTTTGGCGGCAACGAGCAAAGGAAAAATAACTTCGACTACACCCTGAACGGCGAATCGGCCCATGTAAATGCAGACACCTACCTGTACCGCATCGATGTGGATATGGGCAAACCGGACAATGTACTCCGTATCCAAAACAAGGGGACAAACAAGCTGTATGTACGTATAATCCGTGAAGGCCAGCTGCCCGTGGGTGAAAACCCGCCCATGCGAAATAACCCCGGGCTCCTTACCATGGACGTGCAGTATACGAACTTAAAGGGTGAACCGGTAGATCCCGTGGCGTTGCCACAGGGAACGGATTTCGTGGCAGCGGTAACGCTCAAAAACACCGGTAGCATGGGTACCTACGAGCATATGGCGCTCGCGCAGATCTTTCCATCGGGTTGGGAAATCATCAATACGCGGCTAAACAATACCCAGTCGGCGGTAACCTCTTCGCCCGCCACCTACCTGGATATCCGCGACGACCGCGTGCTTACCCATTTCAATATCAGGGAAAATGAAACGTTGACGTACCGCGTGCTCTTGAACGCGTCATATATAGGCCGGTATTTCTTACCGTCGGTAAGCGTGGAAGCCATGTACGACAACCGGATACAAGCGACAACGCCAGGCCAATGGGTAGCGGTTAAATAGTGGGGCGCAGCGCTTCCTCGATCAACTCGCCGTAAAATGCGGCTTCGGTCATCCCCGCAGCACGCACCTGCTGGGGGATGAAGCTCTGAGCGGTTTGGCCGGGGATGGTATTGATCTCAATGAAATAAAACCGGTCACTACTACGCTCAAGGAAGAAGTCTACCCGCACCATGCCTTTGCAATTGAGACGGGTGTAAATGGCTTTGACCACGCGTTCCACACGGCTGCGCTGCTCGGAGTTTAGCTCGGCAGGGGTGATTTCCTGGGTCTGCCCATCAAGATATTTCGCTTCGAAGTCGAAGAATTCGCGCGCCGTGATGACTTCCGAAGCCGGCAGCACCACCAACGCTCCCTCCCGCCGGTATATGCCCACCGAAAACTCCCTGCCATCCACAAACTCCTCTACGATAACCTGGCTGCCCGTGTTCTCTGCATCGAATGCTTTATCAATCGCTTCGGGCAGGTCGGCATCCGTTTTCACCTTCGTCATCCCGATACTACTCCCTCCCGCATTGGGTTTGACGAAATAAGGCAATGACAAGGCATCGCGCACCATATCGGCCGCCGAGCCGCGCTGCGATGCAAACAATTGGACGGAGTTGGCCACGAATAAATCGGGAATGCCCGCCAGTACCGCCTTGGTATAGGCTTTGTTCATCGTCAGGGCCGACGTCAGGGCATCGCACGAGGTATAGGGCAACCCCACCATGTCAAAATATCCCTGGAGGCGACCATCTTCGCCCGGCGATCCATGCAGCATGATGAAAGCCAAATCAAAACGGACCACATGCCCGTCCATCGGAAGGGTGAAGTCATCGCGGTTAACGGCATACTTCACCCCATTGCCGCCCACGTGGAACCAGCTGTCGGCGGTAACCGTAATGGTGTAAATTTCGTATAATGACTTGTCCAATTGCTGGAAAACAAAATTGGCACTCTTCAGCGAAACCTCGGCTTCTGCGGTGTAGCCGCCGGTAACTAATGCGATGCGTATGCTCATGATTGAGCAAACATAGCTAACTTGCAGATTATTTACAAGATGGGAAAAGGGTGAACGAATAAAATATAATTTGCTATGCCCGGAAAAACGAATAATTTTGTGCCATATACGCGGCATTTCGTTTACGACGGTAGAACAATGGCGCTAATATTGCTCTGCACCGGTGGAAACGCACGGGAGTGCGCACATGCTAACATTTGACGATGGTAAAATTTTTTCAATATTTACGGACCGACACCTTCAGGAAAAACCTCATTGGCGCCATTATCGGCCTGACCGTTTTCCTTCTACTCATCATATTCGGCCTCAACACCTACACGCGCCACGACGAATCGATCGCGGTACCCGACCTTCGGGGAATACCGATTGACGAGGCTGTGAAAAAACTGCAGGCCGATGGCTTTGAATATGATCTCGATTCGGTTTATCAGGTAGATGCAAAGCCGGGGCTCGTTATCGAACAGGACCCGGATCCTGCAACCAAGGTAAAGAAAAACCGAACCCTGTACCTTACCATCATTACCCGCGTGGCACCCGAAGTAGCATTCCCCGATCTGATTGAGAAAACCTTCGTGGAGGCACGCGCCGTCCTCAACAGTTACGGCATCAAACTGGGCGACACCACGTATATTCCCGATATTGCGAAAGACGTGGTGCTCGACGTCAAGTTTGGCAACGAACGGCTCAATGCGGGGCGCCCAATCCCGAAAGGTTCGACCGTAGACCTCGTGTTGGGCGATGGGCGTGGAGACAGCGAAGTACAGGTACCCGACCTGACGGGCCTCACCCTTGAGCAGGCGAAATTCGCATTACAGGGCAATTCGTTGACATTGGGTGCGGTAAATTATATGGGGCTGGTTACGGACACCGCCGGCGCAACGGTCATATCGCAAACACCGACACCCACAGACCCGAAGGTCAGCATCGGTACGCCCATCAATATTGCACTTACGAATCAACAGTAAATGGCGGCCAGCAAACCAGCGGACCAGAACAAAATGGCAGATAAATGAAACGGCAAGAAACCACATGAACAAAAAGAAAAAAGGCCTATTCATTACACTGGGAATGATTGCAATCGTTGCAATCGCAATAGGGGGCACCATCGCATATAAATATTATAAGTCTTTTTTTGCGCCGAGTGTGACCGAAGATGCCGAATACCTTTACGTCTATACACATTGGGATTTTGAAGACGTGATGACCAGCATTGGCGAGCTACACGCTGTCAGGGATACGGCCGCATTTAGATGGGCGGCTATCAAAATGGATTATCCCGGTCGCGTAAAACCGGGGAAATACAAGCTGACCGCCGGGATGAATAACCGGACCTTGATCAACAGGCTCGGCGGTGGCTTCCAAGAACCGGTGAAACTCCGCTTCGAGAACATACGGCTCAAGGAAAACCTGGCGAGCATACTGGCAAAGCAGCTGGAGCCTGATTCCATTGCGTTTGTGAACCTACTGAACGATGGCCCCTTGGCAGCACGTTTTGGATTCGACACTGAAAACTTTCTCAGCATGTTCGTACCCAACACCTACGAGCTTTACTGGAATACCTCCATCGAACAGTTTGCCGAGCGGATGCACGATGAGTATGAAAAATTCTGGACGGATGAACGCCGTAAGAAGGCGGAAGCGCTCAACCTCAGCCCGCAAGAAGTAGCTGTATTGGCCTCCATTGTGAAAGGTGAGGCACTGCATACCGACGAGATGCCCACCATAGCCGGCCTATACCTGAACCGGCTCCGGAAAGGCATGCTGTTGCAGGCCGACCCGACCGTTATCTTTGCCAACAACGACTTCACCATACGGCGCGTGCTGTACCGCCACCTACGGACCGACTCGCCGTACAACACCTACCTGTACCGCGGATTGCCGCCGGGGCCGATCATGATGCCCAGCATCGCCGCTATCGACGCGGTATTGGATTATAAACAACACGACTATATTTACATGTGCGCAAAGGATGATTTCTCTGGGTACCATAATTTTGCGGTAACACAGGCCGAACACAACATCAACGCACGTAAATTCCAACAAGCTCTTAATGAGCGAAACATCAAGCGCTGATGTATACGTTTGAAACAACCGTACGGGTTCGGTATGCAGAGACCGACCAAATGGGGTACGTTTATTACGGCAATTATGCGGCTTTTTACGAAGTCGGTCGCGTGGAACTCTTCCGCAGCCTCGGTTTTTCATATAAAGCACTGGAAGATAGCGGCGTGATGATGCCGGTGTTGGAGCTGCACTCCCGCTTCCTGAAACCGTCGCGGTATGACGAGGAAATCACCGTGCGCACACACCTGAAAGAAAAGCCCGGCGTCAAGATCCGCTTTGAATACGAATTGTTTAACCAACAGGGTGAACTACTCAATACGGGCAGCACCACATTGGTTTTCGTGGATATGAAACGTAACAAGCCCTGCATGGCCCCGGGCGACTTCATGGAGCGGTTGGCTGCCCATTTCGATTGAGCAATGAATTGGATGCATAATACCTTATTGAAATTCAAACCCTATTTCCATTTCATCGAGTGGACCAAGGTCATTGTGCTTCCGGGGTTCGGCGCGTTGCCCTTATTCACCGTGGCCACTTTTTTTTTCCAGGAAATCGCCCGTGAGTCCATCCTCAATAAGGCGTCTTCACTGGCCTATAACTTTATGTTGGCCATCTTCCCCGGGATCATCTTCCTGTTTACGCTCATCCCCTACATCCCCATAGACGATTTCCAGGAGAAATTACTGGAGTTCATGGAGGTCGTCATGCCCGAAAACGCATTCCTTACGGTCGAATCGACCCTGGAGGATATCGTGAAAAACCAAAACAGCGGACTGCTCTCCGTCGGTTTTATCCTCGCGACTTTCTTTGCCACCAACGGCGTCAGTTCGTTGATGCTCGCTTTCAACAAAGCGTCGCTTCTTATCGAAAGCCGTAGTTGGGGCCACCAACGGTTGGTAGCCATCGGATTGACACTCATGATCATCATCGCCCTGGCAGTGGGCATGACCATCTTTACCGCAGCGGGATACGTGGTGGGATACCTCAGACAGAATATCGCGATCAATGCCGCTTTCTGGAGCTTTGTAATCGCTGCCGCCCGATGGTTCATCCTCTTTGGGATTTATTTCCTAACCGTAAGCATCCTCTACAAATTCGGCCCGGTCTCGTCGCGGAAATGGAAACTGTTCAGTCCCGGTGCCATGCTGGCGACCATCCTGGCCATACTGACGTTTTCGGGATTCGCTTTCTACATCAACAACTTCAACGCCTATAATAAGCTTTATGGCTCAATCGGTACGTTAATTGTCATCATGATCTGGCTGTACCTCAACTCCCTTATCCTGCTGGTAGGTTTCGAATTGAATGCGAGCATCGCCCTTTCGAAACAAAGCATCAAGATCGTGCGACCGCGCGCCTTCAATACATTCAAATCGGCTGAAGCAAGGGAAAATCCTACGGAAACCACCAAGGACAACATGCATCGCAATTAAAATTTTTGCCACTAATGAAATTTTAACCTATTTTTGCGGCCGGGTGCATCGACCCTTACCTTGATGTGCACGTGCTGCTTAACCATGAAGCAAAACAAACAATATACGCCGACAGCAAGAATCCTCCTACTGTGCAGTTTCATCATTTTGTTTCTTTTCATCGGGACGGTTTTCATTTACCAGTACGGTCAGTACCGAAAACTTGAGCGCCGGTTAACAACGGCATACCAAACACGGAAAGCTGGATCGAATAACCTGAATTACCTGTTTGCCACCTATAGCGAGGCAGAAAATGCATTTCGACTATATACGCTCGAATTTAGCGACAGTAGTTACCGGGGATATCTTGCGAAACTCAATCTACTCAAAAGCTTTGTGGACTCACTGGCATCACAGCGGGATGTGGGGGTTGAAGACCAACAGCGGATAGCCATGGAGTTCGCCGCCCTCAAAAGGCGGCTTGACCGTTTGGTATTCCATACGCACGATTCGCTGAGCCTACTGGGTAAGTACGCCAACATCAAACCGCAGTCGGCCATCCAGATCGAATCGGTCGTCGATAAAGTGCTGGTTGATACCACGACCCACATCACAAAAGATACCATTGTAAGAAAGAGGCCCGGGCTGATCAAAAGGATTTTCAACACCAAAGATGACACCATCGTTATAGCCAATGAGCACAACAGCGTGGATGTGGAACGTATTGCGTTACTCCGGGATAATCTATCTGAGGCACAGTCTGATCTTGAGCGGTCTTATTTAGGCAATATTGCCGATCTCCGGCAGACATTCGGCCAACTTCAGAAAAAAGAAAGGCAACTCATCATAACCAATATCGATTTGCTAAACAAGCTCAAGGAAAGTATGGAGATTGTCCGGACGCTTGATATATACGCTTTGCGCAAAGCGGAAGAACGGGATTTTTCGCTATACAAAGAAAACATCAAATTATTCGGAAAACAGTTAATATTCGCGTTGATATTGATGTTCATCATGATTGTAGCGCTGGTCTACTATCAGTTCTACGCCCGTTCGTATGAGCGCCGCCTCCATGTGGAAAAAGACTATGCCGCCAAGCTTGCCGAGGAGAAAACGAGTGTATTGGCCAACATCAGCCACGAAATCCGCACCCCGCTCAACTCCCTCTTGGGCGTCATCGACCTGCTAAAAAGCAGGACGACCTCCGATTCGGCCGACGAAAAGCTCATCGATTCGGTATATTACAACATCAACCTCATCAGCAACAATATTACGGATATATTGAGCTTAAGCAAACTTGAAGCATCCCATAAAAGTAGCATCGCAAAAGATTATTTTTCGCCGAGCAGGTCTTTCCAGGATGTGGTGACCTTGCATAAGAACCAAGCGGAACTGAAAAACCTGCAATTGCATACCGAAATCGAAATCGACCCACTACTGAGTTTATCGAGCAACGAATTCAGGATACGCCAAATCGCATCCAACTTTTTGAGTAATGCCATAAAATACACCCAAAAAGGCGACATTACGTTCAGGGCATCATTATCCCGTAAAGGGAACGAGTCCAATCTGCACCTCGAAGTCGAAGACAGCGGCATAGGTATCAAGGAACAACACCGCCGCCAGGTGTTCCGTAAATATTTCACCGCTAACGCTAATTCGGGCGGCATCGGTTTGGGGCTATACATATCTAAAATCATGGCCGAGGAATTGGGTGGAACCATCGGATTAAAAAACAAACCGACCAAGGGCGCTATTTTCTTTGCTGACATCCCGTTTTCGGATAGCAGGATGGAAACGCGGGAACATCGGAAGGCCCAGCTGGCCGATCTGCCCGCCGACCTCCGCTTATTGGTTGTGGATGACAATCCCATCAACATCCTCCTCATGAAGCAGTTTTTCAAAGATGTGGGCAGCATCCATACCGTCAATAGCGGGGAAGATGCGCTGGCTTTCCTAGATACCCACACGGTTAATTTAGTTATCACAGACATTAACATGCCGGGGATGAGCGGC
Organism: Parapedobacter sp.; assembly: GCF_053550995.1. NCBI lineage: Bacteria > Pseudomonadati > Bacteroidota > Sphingobacteriia > Sphingobacteriales > Sphingobacteriaceae > Parapedobacter > Parapedobacter sp. The sequence continues at coordinate 16,584 of NZ_JBMQOC010000125.1, read as the reverse complement.
GTAAAATTGCTCGAAAAAATCCGCGCGGAAGAACGGTTTAACCCCATCCGGGTGGTGGCTATTTCTGCCGATGTGTCTACCCTGAAATATGCGGAGGAAACTCAGGTTGAGGCCTTCTTCGATGGCTTTATCGGAAAACCCTTTACCGAGGCCGAAATCGTAAAAACGATTACCCAGGCGCTTTCCGGAAAAACGTATTAACAACCGATTTCCCCGACACCTATCCCGAACGGGAAAGCATGGGGAAATCGGCCTTTCAAAGGTTAGGGCTGTTCGATGGGCTGCACCGAATTGGTATCTGCGGGCATTGCCCCCGTCTCCGGTGCCGGCTCATGCTCCGGTGCCTTGTCGATCAACTCCATAAACTGGTCGAGCTTGGGCGTAATAATGATCTGCGTACGCCGGTTGCGCGCTTTACCGCTTTCGGTCGCATTGCTGGCGATGGTGTTATACTCGCCACGCCCGGCCGCGGTAAGGCGCTTGGGGTCCACCCCATAATCTTCTTGCAAAGCCTGCACAACGGAAGAACCGCGCAACGCACTCAGATCCCAGTTGTTTCGGATATTAGGTTTCGAGATGGGTACGTTGTCGGTGTTCCCTTCCACGAGCACGTCATAGTCCTTATAGTCCATGATGATCTTAGCAATCTTGCTGAGCGTCTCTCCTGCCTTGTCGGAAATCTCATAGCTTCCCGACTTATAGAGCATATTATCAGACAAAGAAATGTATACCACGCCCTTCAATACTTGTACGTCCACATCCTGCATCTCTTCGCGGCTCAACGACCGCGTCAGCCGGTTGGTGAGCACCAAATTCAGCGAGTCGCTCTTATTCTTGGTATTCACCAAATGTTGGATATACCGATTGGACGCGTTGATTTCATCAACCAATTTGGAAATATTCACATTCCCTTGGTTGGACGAGGTGAGGCATTTGTTGAGCGCCTCCTGCAACGCCGCCACATTCGAGCGCTCGGAAGCGATCTGGTCTTCAAGGCTACTTACTTGCGTGTTCGCCGAGGACAGCTGTTGTTGGGCATCCTGGTAACGCTTGGTCAACTCCTGTTCTTTACGTTGCATTTCATCATAATCCGCCTGCAAAGAGCGGTATTTTTTGTTACTAACGCAGCCTGGCAACAGGAAAACCGCAGCCATCAGCATCACCACTGTGTATATTGATAATCGATTCATAACCTTTCTCCTTTCGTTTTCAATTTTTCTGTTATGATATGCATGCGAACATAATGCCAAAAAAATGACGCATGGGCCGCGGGCCAGCAAAACGGTCTATCGATAGTAGGGGCCAACAACGGACGGTAAAGGCGAGGGGTGGCCATCATTGCAGGTGCGCTGGTGCGATGATCGATAACTCGATGAGGATGGAGCTGATTGTAAATAATAAAACAATAACTCCCTATAAATAAAAGTTTTTCATACCTTTGCAGTCCCGATAAAAATCGGGGAAAAGGAGAAATATGAATTAATGGCAAAAAAACAAGAAGCAGAAAAGGAATTGGCAGCTAAAACTGCTGAACTTCAAGACACTGAGGAAACCTTGGTGAAAGAAAAGGAGGACATCGAGTCGGAAGCCGATTCGAAGTTCATTGACGAAATCAAATCGACGACTTGGGAAACTCCCGAGGACGATTTTGATTGGGACAAGGACGAAAAAGGTTTTGGCAACTACAGCGACGAAGAGCGCGCCAAGTTGGAAGAACAGTATGCAGGAACCTTCAATTCGATTAACCGGGGCGAAATCGTATCAGGCATCGTCGTATCCATCAACAACAAGGATGTGGTGCTTAATATCGGTTTCAAATCCGATGGCTTGGTATCCCTTTCTGAATTCCGTGACACCCCCGACCTGAAGGTTGGTGACACGATCGATGTTTTCGTCGAATCGCAGGAAGATGCAAACGGCCAGTTGGTGCTCTCGCGCAAACGTGCAAAAACACAGAAATCGTGGGAAGAAATCAACGAGGCGCTCGAAAACGACACCATCATCGATGGTTTCGTAAAGAGCCGTACCAAAGGTGGTCTCATTGTAGACATCAGGGGGGTGGAAGCATTCCTACCCGGTTCGCAAATCGACATCAAACCCATACGCGACTACGACATCTATGTAGGCAAGACCATGGAATTCAAGGTGGTGAAAATCAACCACGAATTCAAGAACGTTGTCGTGTCCCACAAAGTACTCATCGAAGACGACTTGGAAAACCAAAAAACCGAGATCGTCTCCAAGCTCGAAAAGGGACAGGTATTGGAAGGCACCGTCAAAAACATCACCGATTTCGGTGTATTCATCGACCTTGGCGGTGTGGATGGCCTGTTGCACATTACCGACATTTCTTGGGGTCGTATCGAGCACCCACGGGAGGTATTGCAGCTTGACGAGACCGTCAACGTGGTGGTACTCGATTTCGACGATGAGAAAAAGCGGATTGCTCTCGGCTTGAAGCAACTTACCGAGCATCCTTGGGAATCGTTGGATACTTCATTGGAAGTAGGTTCGAAAGTGAAAGGCAAAATCGTAACCGTGGCAGACTACGGTGCGTTCCTCGAAATCACCCCCGGGGTGGAAGGCCTTATCCACGTGTCGGAAATGTCGTGGTCGCAAAACCTGCGCAGCCCGCAAGAGTTCCTCAAAGTAGGCGACGAGGTGGAAGCACAAATCCTCACGCTCGATCGCGAAGATCGTAAGATGAGCCTCGGTATCAAGCAATTGACCCCAGATCCTTGGAAAGATATTGCGGAGCGTTACCCCATTGGCTCGAAGCAAAAAGCGGTGGTGAAAAACATGACCAACTTCGGCGTGTTTGTTGAACTGGAGGAAGGCATCGATGGGTTGATCCACATTTCTGATCTTTCATGGTCCAAGAAAATCAACCACCCCAACGAATTCACCAAGGTTGGTGAAGAATTGGAAGTTGTTGTGTTGGAACTCGACGAGGATAACCGCAAGTTGAGCCTCGGCCATAAACAACTGGAGGAAAATCCATGGGATACCTTTGAAACCATTTTCACCCTCGATTCCATCCACGAAGGAACGGTAATCAAAGTGGGCGAAAAGGGTAATATCGTGGCCCTGCCCTATGGCGTGGAAGGCTTCTCACCTGCTAAACACAGCATCAAGGAAGACGGTAGCCCATTGAAGCTTGACGAAGTCGCTGATTTCAAAATCATTGAATTCAACAAAGACAACAAGCGTGTGGTCATCTCCCATTCACGTATATGGGAAGACCAACGTGCAGAAGCACGGATGGAAGACTTCAACAACCGGAAGAAAGAAGCAAAAGCTGCTTCGTCTGCCGTGAAGAAAGTGAAGGAATCCGTAGAGAAATCCACACTGGGTGACCTCGACGTACTTGCGCAACTGAAACAACAGTTGGAAGGCGAAGAAAGCCGCTCAAAAAAATAATGGCATAAGCCATTGTTGGCATATAGCTTAACGCTCCCTGAAATTCAGGGAGCGTTTTTTTATTGCATATAAAAAGTGATTTCTTTACGTTTGTTCTAAAATAACTAACCTTTGGTATCATGAAAACGTTAAAAAAGATCTTACTCGTCATTGCGATTATTGTTGCCATCCCGCTTATCGCGGCTCTTTTTGTCAAACGTGAGTTCACCAGCGAACGGCAAATTACCATTGATAAACCGAAGCAGGAGGTCTTCAACTACATCAAACACCTGAACAACCAAAAGGAATACGATGTTTGGCATAAGATGGACCCCGAAGCAGAAACAACCACCAGTGGCACAGACGGCACGGTGGGCTTCATATACGCTTGGGATGGAGAGAAAATAGGCAAAGGGGAACAGGAAATCACCCATATTATCGAAGGTGAACGAATGGACACACAACTCCGATTCAAGGAACCTTTCGAATCAGAAGCAGCATGTTACATGGTTACCGAAGCACAGGGTGAGAACCAAACCATCGTAAAATGGGGCATATCGGGTAAGTCACCCTACCCTTTCAACTTGATGTCGCTCTTTTTCGATATGGGTGATGATTTCGACAAGGGTTTACAGCATTTAAAGACCGTACTTGAAAGCCGATAAGATCGGAAAAAGCAGTCGACAATGGACTTGAAGATGATAAAAACCACATTATGCCTTGGCGTTTTGGGTATCCTTTGGTGTGGCGGCGTTACCGCCCAAACGAACAACCTGAACTACGACAAGGCACTCGCCGATTCTTTGGGTGCCGACGAGTATGGGATGAAATCGTATATTTTCGTCATCCTGAAGACCGGGCCGGCAAAGTTGGATGATAAACAACAGATCAGCGCATTGTTCCGCGGGCACCTCGAAAACATCAATCGCCTAGTGGAACAGAAAAAGCTGATTGTCGCCGGACCCTTCGGGAAAAACGAACGTGGTTACCGCGGCCTGTTCATCTTCGATTCGAAAGACAAGGCGGAAGTGGAGGCTATGTTGCAAACGGACCCTGCCATAAAAGAAAAGCTCCTAGAAGCGGAGCTTTTCGATTGGTATGGGTCAGCGGCACTACCCACCTATTTGGAAGCGAGCGGTAGGGTGGCCAAAAAGAGCCCTTGAGCCCTTTATCGGTTATACCGATGCGAGAATGCTATTCAGCGTCTCGCTTGGCCGCATGGCAGCTTCCGCTTTCACTTTATCGGGCCAATAGTAACCACCGATATCCTGCGGCTTGCCTTGCGCGCCGATTAATTCATCATTGATTTTAGCTTCGTTGCCACGTAGTTTATCCGCGACTGGCGCGAACAATGTACTCAGTTCACTATCTTTGGCCTGAGCGGCCAACGCTTCGGCCCAATACAACGCCAAGTAAAAATGCGACCCCCTGTTATCGATTTGGCCAACCTTCCGGGCCGGGGATTTATCGGTTTCCAAAAACTTCTCGGTGGCCGTGTCTAACGCCTCAGCTAATACGAGCGCCTTGGCATTGCCCTGGGTCTGCCCTACATGCTCCAATGAGACGGCCAAGGCCAAAAACTCACCCAATGAATCCCAACGCAGGTATCCTTCATTCACGAACTGGTCTACATGCTTGGGTGCCGATCCACCGGCACCGGTCTCAAAAAGCCCGCCGCCGTTCATCAGGGGAACAACGGAAAGCATCTTCGCCGACGTACCTAACTCCAAGATGGGGAACAGGTCGGTAAGGTAATCACGGAGTACGTTACCCGTCACGGAAATCGTGTCTTCCCCTTTACGGATACGCGCCAGTGAGAACCTGGTCGCTTCAACCGGATTCAGGATACGGATGTCGAGACCCGATGTGTCATGCTCGGCCAGATAGGTATTGACCTTTTCGATAAGCTGCCGATCGTGGGCGCGATGCTCATCCAACCAAAAAACGGCTGGCGTATCGGAGAGACGTGCGCGGCTAACGGCCAATTTCACCCAATCGCGGATCGGCTCATCCTTGGTCTGGCACATCCGGAAAATATCGCCAGTGTCCACATCTTGTGCCATCAATACATTCCCATCACCATCTACCACCTGGATGGTACCTTTCGAAGTCGCTTGAAAGGTTTTATCGTGCGAGCCATACTCTTCGGCCTTCTGGGCCATGAGCCCCACATTGGGCACCGAACCCATCGTCGATGGATCAAATGCCCCGTACTGCTTACAGTCGGCAATCGTAGCCGCATATACGCCTGCATATGCACGATCGGGTATTAGCGCCAGTGTATCCCGGACTTCGCCGTTTTTGTCCCACATCTGACCGGAATTGCGGATCATGGCTGGCATAGAGGCATCGACAATAACATCCGAAGGGACATGCAGGTTAGTGATACCTTTGTCGGAATTGACCATCGCCAAATCCGGACCGCTCTCCATGGCAGCTGCGATGGCAGCTTTTACTTGGTCTTCTTGGGAATGTCCTGCTATTTTTGCATATACGTCGCCCAAACCATTGCGCGTATCCACGCCGAGCTCTTTGAAGAGGGGCGTAAATTTATCGAATACTTCCTTGAAATAAACCTCAACGATGGCGCCGAAGATAATCGGATCGGAGACCTTCATCATGGTTGCTTTCAAGTGCGCCGATAACAGTATTCCGGCTTGTTTGGCCACACCGACCTGCTCCGCAACGAATTTTTTCAGCGCTGAAATACCCATATGCGATGAGTCGATGACCTCGCCCGCTTGCAATGGCGACGGCGCCTTCAACTCGGTTGTCGTACCGCTTTCATCCACGAATTCGATCTTGAACGTAGTAGCCTTCTGTACGGTTACCGATTTTTCATTTCCATAGAAATCGTCGGACGGCATTGACGCCACCTCGGTTTTAGAATCGGCTACCCATGCCCCCATGGTATGCGGATGCTGCTTGGCATAATTTTTCACGGCACGTGGAGCACGGCGGTCGGAGTTACCTTCGCGCAGCACCGGGTTTACCGCAGATCCCAGCACTTTGGCATAACGCGCCTTGATTGCCTTTTCCTCATCATCCTTCGGCTCTTCCGGATAATCGGGCACGTTGTATCCCTTACCACGCAACTCAGCAATGGCTGCTTTCAACTGTGGAATGGATGCCGAGATGTTGGGCAGCTTGATAATATTAGCGGCGGGCGTAGTGGCCAACTGTCCCAGTTCGGCAAGTGCGTCAGCAAGCTTTTGGCCATCCGCAAGCTGTTCCGGAAAATTCGCAATGATGCGCCCGGCCAATGATATATCCTTCTCTTCGACCGATATGCCGGCAGGGCCTGTAAACGCTTTGACAATAGGCAAAAAAGAGAACGTAGCCAATGCGGGGGCTTCGTCTGTCCTAGTATAAGAAATGGTGGTGCTTTTTGACATAATCTGAATGAATTTCGGTCGCGAAAATAGCTAAAAATACGCTATTTCACAAGTTTTGCATGGACGCCTGACGGACAATCAGCCCCATAAGGATGTCAGTCCACAAAAAGGCGTCTATCGAAAGGGAATTTCACTAGGGATTCGACTTTCATTCGGGAAAAGTCCGGATGCCTCGGGTTAATCAGGTAATTAAAATCGCCGCGTGTAACTACAGATGGGATTTTCAGTACGGCACATTTCGCATCCGACACGAACGCGTCCCCGATCCGTTGTGTCGAAAGAGGATGGGGAAATGTATTCCAATTATCGGGCAGGTCACTGACGGAAAGATCGGTGATTTTCACGTCATCCGGAATCCGGATCGACATCATCAAGTAATCCGAAGGCAGCGATGCCAATGTAAGATGGACCGCTACTTCGGCCATCGCCAATGACCTATTACCCGCCGTATAAATCAGTTCCACCCCTACGGAATTCCACCGTGCACCACGCAACGCTGCGCCCTTGCCGGATAATGAAGAAGCGAACTGCGCGCGGACCAGCCTGAAAACAACCATACTATACAAAGATGCCGTGGTTGATATGCGTAAGCTCTTTCAAGACAAGTTCCTTACCGTATGAATCTTTCAGGAGATCCATGGGCTTCCGGTTTCCGAGTGCATAGTTGGCGGTATGGAGCCACTGCTTGAAAAGCTCGGTATCGCCGAATATTTCCAACCCCTCCCGGGTTACCTCGGCCAGCTCCATGATTTTCTCGGAATGCAATGTTTTGAAATGACGGTTCTCCATTTTATAGCGGTTTAGTGTTTTCGTGGACAATTCAAGAAAAACAGCCCATTCATGCTCGGTAAAAGGTGTAATATGTTGTATCTTTTCAAAAAAACGATAAGACAAGCCGCGTTGGATTATCGTGGTTATCATCAACCGATCTGTAAAAAGGTCATTAAAGGTGGGGGGGGTATCACGGTTTAAAGTTAAGTAACCTTCCGTATCGAACTCTTTGAGGATATGGCTAATTTCATGGTCTAGTTGCTGTTCGTATGTCATGGCACCTCTGGTAAATCTGTCCTCTAATATAAGACATTTTTCCTGGTTTTAAAAATCATCCCAAATAATATTTGTTGCCATTCACCTTTAACCGCCCTTCATCCAACCTTTTACGGATAAATACTAAACGGCTTGCTTCATCCCCCGTTTTCAATCCCCTTACCAGCCGATCAATGCTCATCGGTCCATCTGAAAGCAGTTCGACCAGTTCCGCCATCAGGCGTTCTTCCACATGCTCTTCCTTATTCCGAGCCAGGCAGCGATCACAGATACCACATGGCTTGGAATTGTCTTCATCAAAATAGGCCAGCAGTTGCCTGCTTCGGCAATCCGTGCTATCGAGATAGGCGAAGACGGCATCCAACTGGCCTTGTTTCACGGTTTTCCGTTCACGGATGTAACCGCTATCTATGTGCAACCGGTTGTTGTCAATCCGCGGTCTAAGAAAATGCAGCTTCGGGCTATCGGTCTGGGGTAAATAAGAAATAATTTCCATCTGCCGGAGGTGTTCGAGCATGCCAACAATGGCAGCGTGCTGCTTTCCCATCCGTTTGGCTAATTCATACTCCCGGATCGGAACAAAATCGTCAAAAGCACCACCATGGCTACGTAGGATGGTTTTTATCAGCCCGTCGTATGCGATGTTTTCGACCTGGAATTTATAGAGTTGCTGTTGATTTGCTTCAAACTTCACCCGCGAAGGGATGTATACCGATTCGCTTACACTGACCCATCCATCGCGTTCCAAGAACTTCAATGCATTGAGTGTCATCACGACGTCCAACCGATAACGGCTGCAAAAATCGGCGACGTCAAAATCCAGGGTCACCCCCTCACCCGCCCCGTAGGCTAATTGATAATAGTTGGCCAAATGCTGGTAAACCTGTTTGATATACGCCACTGCCGGAAAACTCAGCGTGTGGTTTTTCAACAGCTGGATACGGTCGCTCTGATGGTAAAGCAGCACCGCAAACGCCTTTTTACCGTCGCGCCCCGCTCGCCCGGCCTCTTGGTAGTAGGCCTCGAGCGAATCGGGGAGGTCGAGGTGGATGACAAACCGTACATCTGGTTTATCTATGCCCATCCCGAACGCATTGGTTGCCACGATTACCCTGATGGCACCGACCTTCCAGGCCTCCTGCTTGCGTGTCCGTTCGGGGGTTTCCAAACCCGCATGGTAAAAGTCGGCCGAAATACCCTCGTTCAGCAATAGGCGCGCCGTTTCTTGCGTTTCCCTCCTATTGCGCACGTATATGATGCCGCTTCCCTGCAACTTACGGATTACACGCAGCATACGGCCCTGTTTATCTTCCTCATCAAAAGCCATATAGGCAAGATTTTCACGCACAAAACTTTTACGCAGTACATTTCTGGCAGGAAACTGGAGCTGTACCTGGATATCCTCTACCACCCGGACCGTGGCCGTGGCGGTGAGTGCAAGGAAAGGCACCCCGGGGTGCAATGCCCGTAGTATGCCGATATGCAGATACGAAGGCCTGAAATCATACCCCCACTGCGAGATGCAATGGGCTTCATCTACCGTAAAGAGGTTGACATGCATGTGGCGTATACGCTCTTGCACCAAATCGCTAGCAAGTCGCTCAGGCGAAAGGTAAAGGAACTTAACCGGGCCGTAGATACAGTTGTCGAGTGCAATATCCACTTCACGCTTGGTCATGCCCGAGAAAATGGCGATGGCTTTGATGCCTTTCGCCTGCAGGTTTTCAACCTGGTCCTTCATCAGTGCGATAAGTGGCGTCACCACGATACATATGCCCTCCTTCATCAAGGCGGGCACTTGGAAACATACCGATTTCCCTCCTCCGGTCGGCATCAATGCAAGCGTATCGCGGCCACCCATTACCGATTGAATGACTTCTTCCTGCAGCGGTCGGAACGACTCGTGCTTCCAATATTTTCGAAGTACGTCTACACTGTTCATAGTACCGGCGATTGCAATGGCCAAACATACGCAAAATTGTCTTTCAACACGTATACCGGAAGTGCTGCGGCCTTGGCTTCCGCTGTCCACCGATCGATGGTGGAATCGTAATTGGAGCCGTCCAACACCAGCTGCTGGCAATCAACGAACTCCAATAGCGGCGCCAGCGATCCACGGGGATTGTTCCGTACAATGACAACGTCTACCGCTATACGGCCGGAGTATGCATCGGTTCCATCATACACCATGAAACGGACATCCCCGAATTGCAACACTCCGCCTTTTGCATACATCCATTGATCACGGTAGACGCTATCAAGACCATGCACCACGACGCGGATGTCGTCTTTGGATGCATGGGCTTCCAGTGCCGGTAAAACGGAATAACCGATTGTGCGATCATCAATAGATGGTAAGTCGGTATATAACCAAGCTTCTTCCCTGTTAACAAATCCAACGGCCAGGTTCCGACGCACATTGAACACGATAGCTCGCGGACCGGCATCGCTGAACGTCTGCAAAAACGACGCTCCCACCAACAGGGTTGCGCATCCCATCACACCGTACGCCCAGCGCCTGCTCCGGGCCATCATGGCCATCGCCACGGCCACAATCAGTACATAGACCAACGTGGATTCCCACCAGGTCAACCAAATGCCTTGAATGCTGGCCATCGGCCATTGTTCAATACAGGCTAGGGCAGCATTGGTTGCCAGGATAAGTTTTTCCAACGCTATTCCCGCCCAAAGTGCCAGCTGGCCCGGGGGCATGATCAACAATGCAAACCCTAAATACATCATAGCGCTGGCGGGTAAGACAATGAACAGGTTCGCCGGAAGGAAATACAGCGGGAATTGATGGAAGTAATGGGCAGCCAACGGGCCAGCTCCGGCTTGGGCACCGATGGATATGCCGATATAGTCTGTTACGGGCCGTACCCAACGATTGCCTACGGGCAAGAGATAACGCATCAAAGGATGCAGGAAAACAATACCCAATACCGCCAAATAGGAAAGTTGGAACCCTACGTCCATAATAAACCTGGGTTGGTATAGCAAGAGGAAAAACGCTGAGGCGGCAATGCTATTGTAAATCCGATTCTGCTGTCCGAAGATGGTTGCGGCCATCACAAAACTCACCATAATGGATGCACGCAGAACCGGTGGCGAAAAGCCGGTAAGCAAGGCGTACCCCCACACGGCAAGCAATAAGAGCATGAACTTCGCTATGCGCATTCCCTTGCCCCGGTCCATCCACCATAATAAGTTCGCCAACAGCCAGAATACGATAACCACATGCATGCCCGAAACGCTCAGCACATGGATGGTGCCGGTTTTGGAAAACGCTTGCACCAATCGCTCGTCCATCTCAGCACGGTATCCTAGAATCAAAGCGGAAGCCACGGAATAAGCATCGCGATTGGGAATATACGCGCCGAACTTAGCCACCATCCGCTGGCGTAGGGCCAACGCATAGGCGATGAACGGGTTCCCCTTTCCCCCATCCAACTTCTTCAGTTGGTCCATTCGCAGATAGTCCTGGTGCCATATATTCTTGCCCGCCAAGTAGCGCTGGTAATCCAGTTCCCGGGGATTGAAAGGCGGTGTTACCCGTTCGTATCCCGACGGTATAAGGAGTTCGTCGCCATAGGCCAATTGTTCAATATCCGAGCCTTCATCCAACTGGATGGTAAGCATCAGTGTTCCGGTTACCTCATGAACGCCCTCGCTGGCAAATGCCCGCGCCACCGCAAACGGGAACCTTGCATGGCCCCCGCGCACAACGGGCTCGTCGGCAACCAGCCCAACCAATGCTTTGGATTCGAAATGGCTGAAATGCGTACGGTCGATTGCGGGGTCCGTTTGCCAGGTAAGCAGGCAACCCGTGAGGCCCCATGCGAGCAGAACCAACAAACCCAATACGCTGTAATAACGGTGCTGGCGCAACCGGGTCAAGCAACGGATGGTAAGGAAGACACCCAAAGCGATCGCAAGCGCACCCCAAGCCATGAGGTATAAGGGCCAAGTCGGCGCCACGGCACATCCAACCGCCGTGCCAATGGCCAGCGCCAGCGAAAAACGCACGAAAGGTGCATGGTCGCCACGAAGGGTGAATCCATCATACGATTCGGATGTTGCTAAAAACGCCACCTCAACTGCAGTTTTACGTCCGACCGGCGATTGCCGGCAATAACATCCAAACCACTGCCCACCTCATCAATACCCCGGTAAATAAATGTGGCGTACCGCATCCACATATCTACTCGCCGACCGATGCGGTAACGGGCATTCACGTAAGCTCGTACGCCCTCGTTCTGGTACACCGGAAACGAATAACCGTAGAGTACGTCGTTCTCATAAGCATACATACGTGCGTTGTAACTCGGAATACCGAATACGGCCAACCGCATATTACCGCTTAACCTACCACTAAGGGGTTTATAGATGACATCGTGATAGGCCATGAGCCCCAACTCCGCTTTCGCCCCCTCCTTTCGATAGTGGGAAAGCTCGAAGCGATTACGCATCGTCCAACGGGGACCAAGCTTGTACTGCCCACTCAATCGTACCTGTTGGCGCCGTACATCCGCAATCAAACGATACGGTTGTTCCGTAGCCGCGTTCTCCTGATGCTGCCGATAGCGATAGCGCATGGAAAAATACGCTCTTTTATACCATGTATAGGTGAACTGCGTAAACAAATCGGTGCCATGCGACGGGGCATCCACCCTGTATCGCAACCACGGGAATCGAAAAAAATCGGCATACATCGTCCATTCCACCCGCCGACTCGGATGGTACACCAGCCCGGCATAGAAGCCGCGCTCATTGGCGACACCGCTGCCGGCAGCAAGCCCTTGGCCGAAAAATGAATGGTAGTTGCGCTGGTAATTGCGATAATGCAACGCCAAAGAAAGGTGGTGGTGTAACGTTGCGACCAATCCCTGCATAAACGCCAGACCACCCCCATGGCTGAGCGCAGCCTCGCCAAAAAGGTACACGCCCCGCCACGAGTGGCTGTAATAAGCGCTGCTGTTCCAAAGCGCATCGCCTCGAAAGGCATATCGGTTACGCAGGAGGGGCTGCGGCTCTATGTACGTATCGAACCGGGTATAATAGGTCAACACCCCAGCACGGAGCCGCGCATGTTGATATAAGACGTTCGCTCCCGAAACCCACTGCTGCACCGCATGGCGGTTAGCAACCTCCGTAGGCGTGCGGTGCAGACCGGTCTGACCAAGCGAGCGGGCTTTCCTTCGGCCATCATCGGCCTCAGAAAGTGATGCATCGAGGCCCCGCCGTGAAAAAAACGGAGTAATAGTCAGCTTTCCCAGTCCCACCGTAGCCGCCCCACCCCGTAAGAACAAGGCCTCGTTGGATGACGTATATGCCCGTAGTCCCGTCGGCTGTTTGGCGATACCTTGCACCACAGCCCCCTTGCCGAACCCTAGCCCGTTCCACATCGCCAATCCTTGTCCGAATTGAAGGGCATAATCGCCTACCACGATATTCCTGAACTTGCCCTGATCCCGGAGTTGGATACTCCCTGAATAGAAGTCAAATCCACGCCGCTGCGCGCTGTTGAAAAACGATTCCCCGGCATCTTTTTCCATGTTCAATGCAACCTGCAGGTCATTGGCATAACGGTAGCGGTAGCGCACGTATACCTGATCGGGGCTACCGAGATAACGGGAACGGCTTGTATCCGTAATCGCATAACCCGCTCGTTGCTGCACCGTACGGCCATACCTCAACATTAGGTCGTGAGACCCAGCATGCAGCAATTCGCCCGCGCCGACACCAGCTAATGGAGATGTCTCCCTCACGGTTACACAAGGCAATAGCAAACGGAGCAATTCGATATCCAATCCTTCAATTGCCTGCAGCTCCTGGATGGCTACAAACGCACCCGAACGGCTACGGTGTTCCAATAGGTTATCGATAAACAACTGGGGTACAAATTGGAGCTCCCTCAATTCTGTACCATCGGTACGGTTTAGGTCGATGGGGTGTTGTTTATAATAATATAGGCGGTCGGCGAGGTCCGACAAATCGAAATCCTCGTCAAGGTCTTCACGGGTCGATTCCGCAAGTAGTTCCAAGAGCATATCCACGTCCGTTTGCCCAAAGGCACAGAAGACCGGCAATAACATAAGGGTCAATATGAGGCATCGGCTAAAACGCATACCCGACACCGATTTGCGGCGACACGCCCAAACGTGGATGGGACGTCGCCGCGACATCAAACATGAACCGCCGCCACCTGAAACCGAAGCCGGCGTGCTGTTGCATGGGGTTAATGGATAAACCGCCGCGCAGGCACAAAATATCGCCGATCCAATAGGCGATCCCCAAGTGGCCACTCAAGCCGTCTCCAAACCGATAGGCCAGATCGGCGGCTAAGGTGACCATGGCCAATGGGTAACTGAAACCGAACTTCAGGAGGGAAGGGATCGTACCATAAACCGCAGTTCCGTAATCGGCATTGCCTACATTCGTATATTGGAAGCCGATTGCACTTCCTTGTTCGAAATGGTATTGGGCGCCCATGTCGACCGCGAATGAATAAACACTTAAATAATTTGGGATATAAAGTTGATGGTAGCTTGCCGACATTCCCAATGATATGCGGGGGCCAAACCGCCTTGCAAAGGTGAAACCTGCTTTGGTATCTTGGTATGCCCGCTCCATCCCGTATCGGCGTACCACCAATCCCCACGTACCCAGCGCCGTAGGAATACCCAATAAGGCTGCTTCGGTAGTAATATCGGCTGAGAAAAAATGTCTTTGATAGCCAATGCTCAGGGCAATATGTTCCAGCCCGGCCAATCCCGCTGGATTCGCCGTAATGCTGTAAATCCCCTCAAGGGCAGTGCCCGCTTGGCCCATGGCTTGCTGGCTCGGACCGACGTAGGTTTGGGCGAAGCTTTCATAGGAGATCAGGAGGAGTAATAAGCACCTTCCAACCATGGAGGTGAAGATACCATGAAAAATTGATAATTGGAAACACGTGATAAACAATCGGTTTCCAATTATCAATTATTTACAGCGAGTTAGACGCGGTAATATTGCTCCCACCCCTTACGCGGTGGTGGACCGACCAACAATTCGTTGGCGAGGTTATTGTTTGTAATGCGCTTCTTCTTCCGGTCAAATTCCAATTTGGCATGGAGTTTCTGCGATAGGACACCCAACGAAAACACTTGGCTCAACGGAGCTGAAATCTCAAACGGCGACCGTGTCTTTTCCTCTCCTTTACAGGCTTTCAGGAAGTTGGCAAAGTGGTTAGACGGGCTCTCGGGCACTTCCGGTAGGCGCGATGCCATATCCAGCGCTTTCTCTTCCGGTATAATGGACAGCGTACTGCCATGTGACCCCCCTTTGAATGTGAGCTCCTTGCTGTAGATGATCTTACCGGGGTTTAACTTCACCGGCTCTATATCGCCCGTACTTGGGGGTGGGATATTGGGATCCAACCCCGAAACGCCATACCCCTCGGGGATGGGTGGCAGGTTGTCGAGCCCGTCGTACCAAGTGATGTCGAGCGCCGGCATACGTTTGCGCTTCGGAAAGCGGAATACAATGGTGGATGACATCGGGAAGAAAAAGTCATTATGGCCTGTAGCTTTCGTACATTCCACTTCGTAAGGCAATCCGAGATCCAGGAATTGGTGCGCCGTATCGATGATATGTGCACCCCAATCACCCAATGCCCCCATACCGAAGTCATACCAGCAACGCCATTGCCCATTGATGTAATCGTGGTTATAATCATGCTGCTTCGCTACTGCGGAGTGCCAAAGATCCCAATCCAGTGAATCGGGTATCTGTTCCGCAGGCGGGAAAGATCGGATATTCGGATCCCACCCATGCCAGCGACGTGGTGAGTTCATATGGGCAGTTATGGCCGTCACATCTTTGATGATGCCAGCATCCACCCATGCTTTGAATTGGAAGTAGTTCGCCTCCGAATGGCCTTGGTTTCCCATTTGGGTGACCACATTCCTGTGTTTACGTGCCGCCTGCATCAACAACTCACACTCCTGGAATGTACGGGCAAGCGGTTTCTCCACATACACGTGTTTGCCCAGTCCCATGGCGTGCATGGTAATGGGGAAGTGCGAATGGTCGGGTACACCGATGGATACGGCGTCGATTTCATTGCCCATCTTGTCAAACATCTGACGGAAATCTTGGAAGCGCGGCACATCGGGAAACTGTTCCAATATTTTAACGGTATGGGGCGCACCCATATCCACGTCACACAGCGCAACGATATTAGCTAACCCCGTGGCATACAAGTCGCCAATAATCTGTGCGCCCCTGTTGCCGATACCGATGCATGCCAAATTAACGCGCTCGTTAGGGCCTGCCAGTTTGGGTTTCGCTGCCAATAAACCGGGCGCAACGGCGGCGGCAGCAGAAGCTAACATCGCCTGCTTGAGGAATACCCTCCTCGAATATTCATACTTATTCATCTACAACTGATTTATTGATGGAATTAATTAATTGCAATGTCTCGCTTCTAGCAAGAAGCATCCGATACACCCTTGAAATAGCCGACACTTTCTGCCAGCCCTGCCAATGGATCTTTCATATCTTTCTCAAACTCCAGGCTGCATTTCCCATCGTAGCCTACTTTGCGCAAGGCTTTGATGAATGCGGGGATATCAATCACTCCCCTACCCAATTCACAGGTCTTGCCGTCCTTGTTGGCGGCCGTCACGTTCTTGAAATGGATATCAAATATCCGTTTATGGTATCGCTTCACATCCCGGATAGGGTCTTGGCCATCCCGCAT